>PNLC01000407.1 GCA_013822885.1 Bradyrhizobium sp. | reverse complement strand
GTGCCGACCGACGGCGCGGTTGCAAGCGCCAAGCTGATCGGTGACAGCAAGGTCGATCTCGCCATCATCCGCGGTGACCTCGAAGTGCCGAAGAACGCGCAGGCCGTGGCGACGCTGCGCAAGAACGTGGCGGTGCTGTGGGTGCCGGCAGCCGCCAAGATCAAAGGCAAGAAGGCGGCCCCCGCCATTACCAAAATTTCGCAGCTTGCCGGGCGTCGCATCGGCGTCGTCGGCCGCACCGACGCCAATGTCAATCTGCTCAAGGTGGTGCTGCGGCAATACGGCGTCGATCCGGAAAAGGTCGAGATCGTCCAGTTCCCGGCCAACGAGGCCGCCGATGCCATCCGCAACCAGCGGGCGGATGCCTACCTCGCCGCCGGCCCGGTCAACAGCAAGATCACCGCGGACGCGATCGCGGCCTCGATGCGCGATGGGGGCACGCCGAAATTCCTCGCGATCGACTCGGCCGAGGCCATCGCGCAGAACCACCCCGCCTACGAGGCTTCCGAAATCCCCGCCGGAACATTTGGCGGCGCGCCGGGAAGGCCCGAGGAGGAAGTCAAGACCATCAGCTTCGCGCATCACATCGTGGCGCGCAGGGGCGTTCCGGAATCGACGGTGGCGATATTTACCCGTCAGTTGTTCGCCATCCGGCAAACGCTGAAGAACGAATTCCCGCTGGCCGCCAAGATCGAGACGCCGGATACCGACAAGGACGCCACCATTCCCGTGCATCCCGGTGCGGCGGCCTTTGTCGACGGCGAGGAGAAAACCTTTCTCGACCGCTACAGCGATTTCATCTGGTGGGGACTGATGGGACTGTCTGCGATGGGCTCCGCCGGCGCCTGGTTCGCCGGCTATCTCAAGAAGGACGAGCGCAACGTCAACGTATCGCAGCGCGACCGGCTGCTCGACATGCTGGCCACCGCCCGCCAATGCGACTCGATGGAAGAACTCGACAAGATGCAGGCGGAAGCGGACGCCATCCTGCGCGATACGCTGCTGTGCTTCGAGCACGGCGCGATCGAGGAAGGCACGTTGACGGCCTTCAACATCGCGATCGAGCAGTTCCACAACGCCGTCGCTGACCGCAAGGCGTTGCTGATGAGCATGCCGCAGAATCTGCAGCGGGCGAGCGCACAATTCCGCGCCGCCGGAAACGCCTGATCGGGTAATCCAAGCGTCATCAATCCTTTCTATAGCGTTTCCCAAGGAGACGTGCATGACGTTCAGGATTTCCCGCGGACTTTCCCGGCGCCGCTTTCTCGCCACCGCCGGCGCCAGCGCCATCGGCGCGCTTGCGATGCCGTATCTCAGCCGTGCGGCCGACCGTCCGTTCGTGACATCAGGCGTGCAATCGGGCGACATCGCGGCTGATGGCGGCGTCGTGTGGGCACGCGCCGACCGGCCGTCGCAAATGTTGATCGAGGTCGCCACCTCGGAGTCGTTTGCCAATGTGCGGGCGCTGCCGCCGGTCGCGGCGCTGCCCGAGAGCGACTTCACGGCGAAACTGCTGCTGCAGAACCTGCCCGCAGGCCAGGAGATCTTCTACCGCGTCCGCTTTCGCGATCTGTCCGACATCAATGTCGAGAGCGAGCCCGTGCTCGGGCGCTTTCGTACCGCGCCGGCCGATCGGCGCGACGTCAGCTTCGTCTGGGGCGGCGACGTTGCCGGACAGGGCTGGGGCATCAACCGGGATGACGGCGGCATGGTGACCTTCGCAACCATGCGCAAGCATCGCCCGGATTTTCTGCTGCACTCCGGCGACACCGTCTATGCCGACGGGCCGATCAGGAGCGAAGTGACGCTTGCCGACGGCAAGACCTGGAAGAACATCACCATTCCGGAGAAGGCGAAGGTCGCCGAGACCCTCGACGAGTTCCGCGCCGCGCACAAATACAATTTCATGGACGAACATGTGCGCGCGTTCAATGCCGAGGTGCCGATCTTCGTGCAGTGGGATGACCATGAAGTCACCAACAACTGGTCGCCGTCGAAGCAACTGCCCGCTGCCTACAAGGAACGCAGCGTCAGCCTGCTTGCGGCGCGCGCGGCGCGGGCGTTTCACGAAATGTATCCGATCCGCGAGAGCATCGCCGAACCCGGCCGGTTGTACCGCACGCTCAAGTATGGTCCGCATCTCGACGTCTTCATGCTCGACGAACGCAGCTACCGCGGCCCCAACGGCCCCAATTTGCAGACCGCTTACGGGCCCGAAAGCTATTTCCTCGGCCCCGACCAGCTCGCATGGCTGAAACGCGGCTTGCTGAATTCGCGCGCGACCTGGAAGATGATCGCATCCGACATGCCGCTTTCCATCGTCGTCTATGACGATGCCGCCAACAGACAAGGCTCCGAAGCGATTGCGCAGGGCGACGGCCCGCCGCGCGGCCGCGAACTGGAGATCGCCGACCTGCTGCGCTTCATCAAGACGTCAGGCATCGTCAACACGGTCTGGCTGACGGCGGACGTGCACTACGCGGCGGCGCATTACTACAACCCCGACAAGGCGCAATTCCAGGAGTTCGACCCGTTCTGGGAGTTCGTCTCGGGTCCGCTGCACGCCGGCACGTTCGGCCCGAACCAGCTCGACAATACGTTCGGCCCCGAGGTGAAGTTCATCAAGGCGCCCGGGCCCGGCAAGCAGAACCTGCCGCCGTCCGCCGGCATGCAGTTCTTCGGCCACGTCAGGATCGACGGCGCCAGCGGGCAGCTGACGGTCACGCTGCGCGATCGCGCCGACGTCGCGCTGTGGTCGACGACGCTCGATCCCAAGCCGGGGTAGCTGCCGCTTTAGCTTCCGCTCAGCGCTTGAGGTAGTTCTGCAGCAACGCCTGCAACGCGTCGGTCGAGTAGGGCTTGGGCAGTCGCGCCTTGCCCGCAAATTCGGCCGGAAGCAGCGTGTCGGCGCCGTAGCCGGTAACAAAGGCAAAAGGGATTTTCAGCGCCTCGAGCCGTTCGGCAACGGCGTAGCTTTTTTCCCTGATGAGGCTGACGTCGAGCAGCGCGAACTCGGGAGGCCGAACAGCGATCAGTTCGAGCGCCTTGGCCACGTTCGCGGCGGTGCGCACCGTTTTCACGCCGAAACTGAGAATCGTGTCCTCGAAGTCGAGCGCGATGATCGGATCATCCTCGACGACCAACACGTCGTTGGGCATGCCGTCGCCCGGGGCGGGTTCCATGTTTTGCCAGTTCAGGTTCGACATTTTTCTGGTTTCGGGAGCCCGGGCCGAAGCCCCGGTACTGCGCACACCGCCGGCGCCTGCGAAGCGCGCCAGCCGGTTCCGGAACTGAAACCACCACAAGACCGTTCTACCGTCTGTTCACTTGTGAACAGATAAACGGATCTGGATCGATTTATTGTGCCGGACGGGAGCGGGAACCTTTAATGATTTCGCGACAACAGGACAGCGCCGGCGGGCGGCCGTTCAATAATCTGCTGCGCCGGTTGAACGAGGCCGATTTCGTGTTGATCGAGCCGCATCTTGTCGCGACCGAAGCTAACCCGAACGATCTGCTCTATAGCCCTGGCGACGACGTCGAGACCGTGCACTTTCCCTGCGGTCCCAGCCTGGTTTCCTACATGGTGACCAACGAGGACGGCCGGGATGTCGAGACCATTTTGATCGGACGCGAGGGCGCGGTCGGCGGCATCGTCAGCCAGGGCTTTTTGCCGGCCTATACCCGCATTACCGTCAAATTCGCAGGCCCCTTCGTGCGGCTGCCGGTCGCCAGGCTCGACGCGGCGAAAGCGAAATCACGCACGCTGAACGGCATCTTCGCCCGTTATGCCGATTGCATGCTCGCGCAGATCTTCCAGTCGACCGCCTGCAACGCGATCCATTCGATCGAACAGCGCACGGCGAAATGGATCATTTCGGCCATGGAACGCACCGACGGCGACGAGGTGGTGCCGCTGACCCACGAGCAACTGGCCACCCTGCTCGGCGTCGGCCGCTCCTATACCAGCCGGGTGATCCAGACCTTCAAGGCGGAGGGCACCCTGGAGACCCGCCGCGGCTCAATCCTGGTCCGCAACCCGGACGCGCTCCGGACCCGGTCCTGCCGATGCAACGAGGCGGTCAAAGCGCATTTTGACGAGGTTTTACGGGGGGTCTATCCCGACCCCGACAAGGGCAATTAGGCGGCCCTGATGGGCAAAATCAGCTAACCAAGTGCCAAACAAACCATTGTTTTTTGGCGTTTTCTGAATATATTGCGCCGCAACGCGTAAGGTGTGCCCGGTCCTTTTGGCCGGGTTTCCTTTTTGGGGAAATGCGCCCCGGAGCCATGACCCGGTCATGCTCAATAAAATAGAAGGAGCTGGATGACGATTCGAAGAAACGTCATCACGCGCCGGTATTCCAGGTTTTAGAAGCGCGATCCGGAAAAGTGGGTCCCGGTTTTCCGGTGAGATCGCGCATTCACCTTTGCACGACCAGAAGAAGAGCCATGAACCTTCGTAACGTCGCCATTATCGCCCACGTCGACCACGGCAAGACCACGCTGGTCGATCGCCTGCTGCAGCAATCCGGTACCTATCGCGAGAACCAGAAGGTGACG
>PNLC01000406.1 GCA_013822885.1 Bradyrhizobium sp. | reverse complement strand
CCTGGTGGCCGGCGACGCATGGTCGAAGGAACTCGACGGCTCCAAGGACCTGATCGGCGACTGGGTTGGCAAGAAGTGCGGCAATTACAACACCAAGACCAACAAGTGCGGCGGGCAGGGCTCCTGATCCCGATCTGATCCGCAGGATCATGATCCCGATCTGATCCGCAGGATCATGATCCCGATCTGATCCGAAGGATCATGATCCCGATCCATTCCTGCTGACGCAACGAGAGGCTCCAAAAGAGAGCGCTTCCACGACAACGGGGAGGGCGGCGATACCGCCGCCCTCCCTCCAAATTCCTGCCGGGGTCGTATGGTGACTGCCAATTTCCTTGACCGCTTTCGCGCGGTTCTGCTCGCAATCCTTTTGACCGCAGCCTTCGCCCTGCCGGCGCTGGCAGGGCCGTTCGAGGATGCGGTCGCCAAATTCGCCAACGATGATTTTTCCGACACTGACGATGCGATCGGTGCGGTCGCCACCTCGGGCAATCCGCTGGCCTTTTCGATCATCAGCGCGCTGCAGGAAGGCCGGCTCTCGGCCGATCCCGATACCAAGAAGGTTTTCGTCACCGGCGCCGATGGCAAGATCATCGATGCCTCAACCGGCGCCGCCGTTGACAAGCTGCCGGACGGTGCGGCTGCCGTCCGCCTCAACAACCGCCTGCGCCGCACCGTCGAGGCGGCGCTCGGCGGCCTGACGCTGCTGTCGCCCGATCCCGCCAAGCGGATCGCGGCCGCGCAGTCGGTGTTCAAGAGCCACGACGAGAACGCCTTGCCCGTGATCGACGATGCGCTGGCCAAGGAAACCAACAAGGCAGCCAGGCAGGCCTTTACCGAGGCCCGCGCCGCCATCCTGCTCTACAAGCCTGATGCCACCGAGGTCGAAAAGCTCGAAGCTGTTGCCGTCGTCAAGGCAAAGGGCGACCAGGAGGCGATGGCGCTGCTGACCGGCCTGCCCAGCGACGTGCCGCCCAACGTCGCGCGCGCCGCAGCCAGCGCGATCGCCTCGATCCAGAGCAACCTCGCCATGTGGTCGATGGTGCAGAACGCCTGGTACGGCCTGTCGCTCGGCTCGGTGCTGTTGCTTGCCGCGATCGGGCTGGCGATCACCTTCGGCGTCATGGGCGTCATCAACATGGCCCACGGCGAGATGGTTATGATCGGCGCCTACGTCACCTTCGTGGTGCAGGAGGTCATTCGCACCCGCTATCCCGGCCTGTTCGACTACTCGCTGCTGATCGCGGTGCCGCTGGCGTTTCTCGTCGCCGGCGCCATCGGCGTGGCGATCGAGCGCGGCATCATCCGCTTCCTCTACGGCCGTCCGCTGGAAACGCTGCTGGCGACCTGGGGCCTCTCGCTGGTGCTGCAGCAGGCCGTGCGCACGATGTTCGGCCCGACCAACCGCGAGGTCGGCAACCCCTCCTGGATGAGCGGCGCGTTCGAACTCGGGCAGATCACCATCACCTACAACCGGCTCTGGATCCTCTGCTTCACGCTCGCGGTGTTCGCCATCCTGCTCGCCATGCTGCGCTACACCGCGCTCGGGCTCGAGATGCGCGCGGTCACGCAAAACCGGCGCATGGCGGCCTCGATGGGCATCGCGACCTCGCGCGTCGATGCGCTGACCTTCGGCCTCGGCTCGGGCATCGCCGGCATCGCCGGCGTGGCGCTGTCGCAGATCGACAACGTCAGCCCCAACCTCGGGCAGAGCTACATCATCGACAGCTTCATGGTTGTCGTGTTCGGCGGCGTCGGCAATCTCTGGGGCACGCTGGTCGGCGCCTTCACGCTGGGCATCGCCAACAAGTTTCTGGAGCCGGTGGCGGGCGCCGTCCTCGGCAAGATCGCCATTCTGGTGCTGATCATCCTGTTCATCCAGAAACGGCCGCGCGGGCTGTTCGCGCTCAAGGGCCGGGCGGTGGAAGCATGAGTTCGGTATTGTGCTCAACTATCGCCCCGCGTCGCGGCGCCTCCCCCTCTCCCGCTTGCGGGGGAGGGTCGGGGTGGGGGCTCTCTCCGCCAACTCTGTCGCTTGCGGAGACACCCCCACCCGCCGCGCTTCGCGCGTCGACCTCCCCCGCAAGCGGGAGAGGTGACTTCCAATGACGCCGCATTTTCTGACGCGTTCGCTCGACCGCAGCGCCAGCATCTTCATCCTGGTGGTCGCGGGCCTCGGCGTGCTGATCCCGCTGTCCAACCTGCTGCTGCCGGCGGGATCGATGTTCCAGGTGCCAACCTATCTGGTGGCGCTGTTCGGCAAATATGCCTGCTACGCTATATTGGCGCTCTCGATCGACCTGATCTGGGGCTATTGCGGCATTCTTTCGCTCGGTCACGGCGCGTTCTTCGCGCTCGGCGGCTACGCCATGGGCATGTACCTGATGCGCCAGATCGGCAGCCGCGGCGTCTACGGCAACCCGGTGCTGCCCGATTTCATGGTGTTCCTGAACTATCCGAGCCTGCCATGGTACTGGTACGGCTTCGACATGTTCTGGTTCGCCGCGTTGATGGTGCTGGTGGTGCCGGGCCTGCTGGCGTTCTGCTTCGGCTGGCTGGCGTTTCGTTCGCGCGTCACCGGCGTCTATCTCTCGATCATCACGCAGGCGATGACCTACGCGCTGCTGCTGGCGTTCTTCCGCAACGATTTCGGCTTCGGCGGCAACAACGGCCTGACCGACTTCAAGGACATCCTGGGCTTCAACGTGCAGGCCGACGGCACCCGCGCCGCGCTGTTTCTGCTGAGCTGTCTGGCGCTGATCATCACTTTCCTGATCTGCCGTGCGGTCGTGACCTCCAAGCTCGGCAAGGTGCTGATTGCGATCCGCGACGCCGAGTCCCGCACCCGCTTCCTCGGCTACCGCGTGGAGTCCTACAAGCTGTTCGTGTTCACGCTGTCGGCCTGCATGGCCGGCGTCGCCGGCGCCCTTTATGTGCCGCAGGTCGGCATCATCAATCCCGGCGAATTCGCCCCGGGCAATTCGATCGAGGCCGTGATCTGGGTCGCGGTCGGTGGCCGCGGCACGCTGGTCGGTGCGGCGCTCGGCGCCGTCGTCGTCAATTACGCGAAGACCGTCTTCACATCGGGCCCGCTGGCGCCGTACTGGCTGTTCATGCTCGGCGCGCTCTTCATCCTGGTGACGCTGCTGCTGCCGAAGGGGATCATCGGCACCTTCAACGCATGGTGGGAGGGGCGGAAGGCCAGGCAGGTGGCTGCCAATGCCGAAAGCGCCGCGCGTGAAGACGGCATCGGCGAACCCAGAGCGGCGGAGTGAGCGCATGAGTGTCATGGAGGGAAGAACCACTTCCGCGCTGCTCTATCTCGACGGCGTGCACGTCTCGTTCGACGGCTTTCACGCCATCAACAACCTGTCACTGACGCTCGAGCCCGGCGAGATGCGCGCCATCATAGGCCCGAACGGCGCCGGCAAGACCACGATGATGGACATCATCACCGGCAAGACCAAGCCGGACGAGGGCACGGTGCTGTTCGACGGCATGACCGACCTGACGCGGCTTGACGAGACCCGCATCGCGGAACTCGGCATCGGCCGCAAGTTCCAGAAGCCGACGGTGTTCGAGAGCCAGACCATCGAGGACAACCTCCTGCTCGCGCTCAACGTCGATCACAGCGTCAAGGGCACGCTGTTCTGGCGCGGCAGCCGGGACGAAGCCGAACGGATCGACCGCGTGCTGGAGACCATCCGCCTGACCGATGCGCGCTACCGGCTGGCCGGAAGCCTGTCGCACGGCCAGAAGCAATGGCTCGAGATAGGCATGCTGCTGGCGCAGGATCCGAAGCTGCTCCTGGTCGACGAGCCGGTTGCTGGAATGACTGACGTCGAAACGCATCAGACCGCGGAACTGCTCAAGGAAATCAACAAAGAAAAGACGGTCATGGTCGTCGAGCACGACATGACCTTCGTGCGCGAACTCGGCGTCAAGGTGACCTGCCTGCACGAAGGCACGGTGCTGGCGGAAGGGACCATCGATCAGGTCTCGTCTAACGAGCGGGTGATCGAAGTGTATCTGGGGCGCTGAACCATGCTGAAGGTCGACAATATCAGCCTTTACTACGGCGCAGCACAGGCGCTGCGCGGTGTCTCGCTGTCGGCGGAGCCGGGCAAGGTGACCTGCGTGCTGGGCCGCAATGGTGTCGGCAAGACCTCGCTGCTGCGCGCGATGGTCGGGCAATACCCGATCTCGGGGGGTTCGATTACCCTTGGAGGTAACGACATCACCGGTCTCAAACCCTACGAGCGCGCACGGGCCGGCATCGGCTTTGTGCCGCAGGGCCGCGAAATATTTCCGCTACTGACGGTCGAGGAAAATCTCAAGACCGGCTTCGGGCCGCTCAAGCGCGACGACCGCCATATCCCCGACGACGTGTTCTCGCTGTTTCCGGTGCTGAATTCGATGCTGGGACGGCGCGGCGGCGACCTCTCCGGCGGGCAGCAGCAGCAACTCGCGATCGGCCGGGCGCTGGTGATGCGGCCGAAATTGTTACTGCTCGACGAGCCGACCGAAGGCATTCAGCCCTCAATCATCAAGGACATTGGCCGCGCCATCACC
>PNLC01000405.1 GCA_013822885.1 Bradyrhizobium sp. | reverse complement strand
CTTTCGTCCTCGCTCTCGATCAGCACGCGCGTCACCGCTTCCGTGCCGCCGTTGAGGATACGCACGCGGTAGTCGATCAGCTTCAGGCCCTCGATATATTTCTGGTACTTGCCGAGGTCCTTGCGCAAGGCGACGTCGAGCGCGTTGACGGGGCCGTTGCCTTCTGCCGCCGAGATCAGGCGCTCGCCGGCGACGTCGACCTTGACCACCGCAAGCGCCACCGTGACGCGCTGGCCGTTGGAATTGTAGCGCTGCTCGACATTGACGTCGAACTGCTCGACCTTGAAATATTCCGGCACGCGGCCGAGCGTGCGGCGCGCCAAAAGGTCGAACGAGGCGTTTGCGGATTCATAGGCATAGCCCGCCGCTTCCCGCTCCTTCAGTTCCTCGACCAGCCGCGCCAGTTTCGGATCGTTCTTCTCGTAGACGATACCGGCGCGATCGAGCTCGGCCATCACGTTGGAGCGCCCGGCCTGATCGGACACCAGAACCTTGCGATGGTTGCCGACGGATTCAGGCAACACATGCTCATAGGTGTGCGGGTCCTTCATGACCGCGGAGGCATGAATGCCGGTCTTGGTCACGAAGGCGCTTTCGCCGACATAGGCGGCATGGCGGTTCGGCGCGCGGTTGAGCATGTCGTCGAGCGTGCGCGACACTTTCATCAGCGTCGCCATCTTCTCGTCAGTGACGCCGATCTCGAACGCGTCGGAGAACTCATTCTTCAGCCGCAACGTCGGAATCAGTGAACAAAGATTGGCGTTGCCGCAGCGCTCGCCGAGCCCGTTCAGCGTGCCCTGAATCTGCCGCGCGCCCGCGCGCACCGCGGCCAAGGAATTGGCTACGGCCTGCTCGGTGTCGTTATGGGCGTGAATGCCGACGTGGCTGCCGGGGATGTGCTTTGTCACGGTGCCGACGATGGCCTCGACCTCGTGGGGCATGGTGCCGCCATTGGTGTCGCACAGTACCACCCAGCGCGCGCCGGATTCATATGCAGCCTTGGCGCAGGCGAGCGCGAAATCGGCGTTCTCCTTGTAGCCGTCGAAAAAGTGCTCGCAATCGACCATCACCTCGCGGCCCGCGGCCTTTGCTGCGCCGACGCTGTCGCGGATCGAGGCGAGGTTTTCCTCGTTGGTGGTCTCGAGCGCGACCCGCACCTGGTAGGCCGAGGATTTCGCGACGAAGCAGATCGCATCGGCCCTGGCTTCGATCAGTGCCGCAAGCCCGGGATCGTTCGACGCCGAACGGCCCGGACGGCGCGTCATGCCGAAGGCCGTGAACCTCGCGTGCTCGAGCCTGGGTTTCTCGGCGAAGAATTCGGTGTCGGTCGGATTGGCGCCGGGATAGCCGCCTTCGACATAGTCGATGCCAAGCTCGTCCAGCATCCGCGCGATGATCTGCTTGTCGTGAAGCGTGAAATCGACGCCGTTGGTTTGCGCGCCGTCGCGCAGCGTGGTGTCGAACAGATAGAGGCGTTCGCGGCTCATGTCGGCGCTCCCGGCGCGGCGCTATCGGCCAGCGTCTTCTGCATCGTGGTGTTGGCGAGCCATTCGCCATTGAGGGTGACGGTGTTGCGCTGCTTGGGCGTATAGCCGCGCTTCCTAAATAATGGCTCCGCGGTGTCGCTGGCATCGACGGTCAGGGACTTCGCCCCGCGCGCGCCCGCCAGTTTTTCCAGCGCGTCGACCAGCAAGGTCGCAACACCCTGCCCCGCCACGCTCGGATGGACATAGAGCATGTCGATATGGTCAGCACCTTTCAGGGAGGCGAAGCCCACCGGCGAGCTTTGGATGGTCGCAATCAGCGTCAGCTGCCCCGCCAGCTTCTTGCCGAAGGCCACATCGTCCCCGGCAGCCTGAACCCAGGCTTCCTGCTGCGCTTCGCTGTAATCGTCGCCGGTCAGCTCCTCGACACTGGCAGCGAATATCGCCGCGAGCATCGGCGCGTCTTCGGCAAGCATCGGCCGCAGCGCGGGTTTTGGCAGGGATTGTCCCATCGCGTCACCACATGCCGTACAGCTTCAGAACCAGCGCCACCGCGCCGGCCAGCAGCAGGATCTTCAGCGCGATGTAATAGAGCCAGTGTCTCGGGAATGGCGTATCGGGCTTGGCCATCATGCGATCTCCCACGTGGTCACGGGCTTCCCATCGACATCCTTGCCGTCCTTGATGGCAACGCCCATCGCGGCAAGTGCGTCACGGATGCGGTCGGATTCCTTGAAGTCTTTTCGGGCACGCGCGGCTGCGCGGTCCGCAATCAGCCGGTCGACCTCTTTCGTATCGACGCCGCTGGCCTGCTGCTTGCGTCCTTTCCATGCCGCAGCACTGATCGAGAGGAAGCCCAGCAGCCGCAGCGAGGCCGCGAACTCGGCGCGTTCACGCTCGCCGCCGGAAGCCGCCGCGTTCCGCAGGCCATGCAGGACAGCCATCGCCTGCGCCGTGTTGAGGTCGTCGTAGAGCGCCTCGACCATCGCCGAAGACGGCTGACCGCCCTCGGCATCGGCCGCGACCGCATACCAGTCGTCGAGCGTCTTCGCGCTCTCTTCGGCACCCTTCAGGGTCCAGTCGAGCGGTGAGCGATAGTGCGTCTTCAGCATATTGAGACGCAGCACCTCGCCCGGCCAATCGGCCAGCATGTCCCGGATCGTGAAGAAGTTGCCGAGCGACTTCGACATCTTCTCGCTCTCGATCTGCAGGAAGCCGTTGTGCATCCAGACATTCGCCATGCGGTCGGTGTGAAAGGCGCAGCAGGTCTGCGCGAGTTCGTTTTCATGATGCGGAAACACCAGGTCGATGCCGCCGCCATGAATGTCGAACTTCTCGCCGAGATGCTTCCAGGCCATCGCCGAGCACTCGATGTGCCAGCCGGGACGCCCTTCCACCTTGATGCCAGCGGGGGACGGCCATGACGGCTCGCCCGGCTTCGACGGCTTCCACAGCACGAAATCGGTATTGTCGCGCTTGTAGGGCGCGACGTCGACGCGGGCGCCGGCGATCATCTCGTCCAGCGAGCGCTTTGAAAGCGCGCCGTAGCGCGGCATTACGGAATTGGCGCCGTTCATCGCCTGCGGCGAGAACAGCACGTGGTCTTCGGCGACATAGGCAAAACCGCCGGCGACGAGCTTCTCGATGATCGCCCGCATCTCCGGGATGTGCTCGGTGGCGCGCGGCTGCACGGTCGGCGCCAGGCAGCCAAGCGCGGTGACGTCATCCTGATACTGCCGGTAGGTCTCCTCGGTGACCTTGCGGATCGCCTCGTTGAGCGGCACGCCTGGATAATCGCGCGCGGCGCGAACATTGATCTTGTCGTCGACGTCGGTGACGTTGCGGACATAGGTCACGTGATCAGCGCCATAGCAATGGCGCAATGCACGGAACAGCACGTCGAACACGATCGCCGCGCGACCATTGCCGATATGAGCGAAGTCATAGACCGTCGGCCCGCACGCATACATGCGCACGTTTTTCGGATCGAGCGGCACAAACGGCCGCTTCTCCTTCGTCAACGTATCGTACAGGCGCAGTTCCATGGAAAACCCATCCGTTGCGGCCGGGCGTCCAGTGATCTCAGTTTTTGAGAAAAGACGGCCTCAGCCAGCGAATCGCTAGCTAATAATCTCGCGGCAAATGCTGCAGATGGCGAGGAGGCCGTTCATGGTTCCACCAATGCGGTATCGGGAGGATGGCGTCAAGCCTTGCTTGTGCCCGATTCGGGGCAGATCAGGACGCCGAACCCGCCCGTCCGCATCGCGCCCCAAGTGGCCCCTTGGTTAACCATTATTAACACTTCGGGCCTATCCTTGAGAGCGCTCCCTTTCCCCCTCCGGTGTCATTCATGCGATCGTTCCCAGCACTCTCGGCCTGTGCGTTCCTCGCCTGCGGGTTCCTGCCTGCCGTCTCGGCCGCTTCCGCCGACAGCCGCGTCTTCATCGTTGCCAACCAGGCCGACGGCTACGGAATCGACGAGTGTCTGGCCAGGGGCGAGAAGTGCGGCGCCTATGCTGCGCGTTCTTATTGCCAGTCACGGGAATTTGCTTCCGCCTCCGCCTACCGTCGCATCGATCCCGACGAATTGACCAATTCGGTTGCGGGCGGCGGCGAGAAATGCAAGGGCCCCGGGTGCGGCGAGTACGTCGCCATTACCTGCGAGCGCTGAAGGCGATTCTCCCATCGAATCAAGGGGGCGGTTGCCACATGCGCGCCCCGGAAACGACGTGACGCTGCCCCGAGAAGCAGGTATTGAATGCGGCCTTGGCCGCAACGTGCCGCCTCGCCGCGGCAACGGCTCATCAGCCGTGCGGATCAGCTCTCAATGGCCGGATATGCTGGAAATACGTAACGCTCCCCTCGCCCGCTGGATTTTGACCTGCGCCGTGCTGCTTGGCATCACCGCTGCGGGTGCACCTGCCTACGCGCAGATACCCCCAGGCCCGCCGCCTCAGGCCCAGCAGCAGGGCGCGCCGGCCAATCCGATGTGCGTGCGCCTCGAAGGGCAATTGGCAGCGATCGACCGTGGCGCCGGTACCGGCGACCCGGCCAAGGATGAAACGGTCCGCCGCTATCAGGAAGCCCAGGCCA
>PNLC01000404.1 GCA_013822885.1 Bradyrhizobium sp. | reverse complement strand
GCAAGGACACGCTGGCCTATCTCGACCGCAAGGACTTCGCCAAGGACATCCGCAACCAGTTCGTCTACGTGGCCAAGATGTTCAACGAGGAAATGCACGTAATCGCGCCGCGGACGATCGCCAGCATGAAGGACCTCGACGGCAAAACAGTGGTGGTCGATCTGCCCGACAGCTCCACCTTCGTGACCGCGATCAACGTGTTCGAACGGCTCGGCATCAGGCCGCATCTGATCTATCAGGAGCCGCGGCTCGCGGTAGACATGCTGCGCAAGGGCGAGATCGACGCGATCGTGGCAATCGAGGGCAAGCCGTTGCAGTGGCTGAGCCAGATCAGCGACCGCAACCTGCATCTGGTCCCGGTCGAGTACGCCAAGCCGCTGCAGGAGGAGTATCTGCCCTCCAAGCTTTCTTCGGCGGACTACCCGAACCTGGTGCCGGAGGGCCGGGCGATCGAGACGATCGCGGCCGAGGCGCTGCTGGCCTCGTACAACTGGGCGCCGAACAGCGACCGCTATCGGCGCCTGTCGCTGCTGGTGGAGACGATGTTCGACAAGGTAGCCCAGCTGCAGCGGCCGCCGTTCCATCCGAAGTGGAAGGAACTCGCGCCGAGGGCGACGGTGGCCGGCTGGACCCGCTTCAAGGCGTCGCAGGACTGGCTCGACCGCAACATGCCCGTGGGTGCGGCGGTGTCCGCGGCATCGGGCGCTGCGCCGGCGCCGGCACCCGCGCCGTCGGCGGCCGCGGCCGAAATGGCGCCGCAGCAGCGCGATCCGCTTTACCGCGAATTCCTGGAGTGGCGGGCCAGCCGCGCCAAGGCCAGCGGCACCCGGTAAGACACTCCGAGACGCGGGCGCGCGCTGTCACGGCGCGCGCCTGCTCCCGGCGACGGACATCCGGCCGGTTGTCGGGCGCCATTGCTGCGCGTGTAAGCCGCATTCCGGCGCCTGTTCCCTGACCATGATCCTTTGCCACCTCCATCCACCTGCGCGCGGGGCGGATGGCGGGCGGATGGCGTCATGCCGGGAATGCAGGGCTCAACGGCCCAAAATAGTGTATCGGCTGGTTGTCGCATCGCGCCCGGCCAGGTCCGCGCGCCACCAATCAAGATTCGGAGGAAGTTCATGTCGGCTCTGCCACTTTCGGGCATCAAAATTCTCGACCTGACGCGGGTGCTCGCAGGCCCCTTGTCGGCGCAGATGCTGGCCGATCTCGGCGCGGAAGTGATCAAGATCGAACGTCCCGGCGGCGGCGACGACGCCCGCGCCTTCGGGCCGCCTTACCTGGCCGATCCCGAGGGCAAGGCGAACAACAACAACTCGTTCTATCTCTGCGCCAACCGCGGCAAGAAATCCGTCACGGTCAACATCGCCACGCCCGAGGGGCAGGACATCGTCCGCGAACTCGCCAAGACCTGCGACGTGATGATGGAGAACTACAAGGTCGGCGATCTCAAGCGCTACCGGCTGGATTACGAATCGATCAAGACGCTCAACCCCGGCATCATCTATTGCTCGGTGACCGGCTTCGGCCAGACCGGCCCCTACGCGCCGCGCGCTGGCTACGACGCGATCCTGCAGGCGATGGGCGGGCTGATGAGCGTCACCGGCCATCTCGACGGCGAGCCCGGCGCGGGACCGATGAAGGTCGGCCCCTCCATCGTCGACTACATGACCGGCATGAACTCCTCGATCGGCATCCTGGCCGCGCTCTACCATCGCAAGGCCAATGGCGGCGAGGGGCAGCATGTCGACGTCTGCCTGTTCGACACCGTAATCGCCTCGCTGTCGCACTACGCGCAGATCTTCCTCGTCAACGGCCAGACCCCGCCGCGGCGCGGCACCTGGGGCAATGGCGGCATGCCGGCCGGCGTGTTCCGCTGCACCGATGGCGAACTGATGCTGGTGGTCGGCAATGACGGCCAGTTCCAGCGCACCTGCGCCGTGCTCGGCAGCCCCGAACTCGCGACCGACAAAAGATTCCTCAAGAACAACGATCGCGTCGTGCACAGCAAGGAGATCATGGCGATCTTCGCCGGATTGTTCCTGAAGAAGCCCGTCGCGTACTGGCTGGAAGAGCTCGAGAAGGCCGGCGTGCCCTCGGGACCGATCAATGATTTCTCGCAAGTGTTCAACGATCCCCACGTGCAGTCGCGTGGCATGCGGGTCAAGGTCGATCATCCCTTCGAGTCCGAGCTGTCGCTGATCCGCAACGCCATCACCTTCTCCGGTACGCCCGTGAAGGACTATCGCGCCCCGCCGCTGCTCGGCGCGGACACGAAGGACGTGCTGGCGACCATCGGCTACGACGACGCCAAGCTGGAAAAGCTCAAGGCGCAGAAGATCGTTTGATCTCTCTCTCCGTCATTCCGGGGCGCGCCACTCGGCGCGAACCCGGAATCTATCTGGCCGCTTGCTCGGAGCTGACATGGATTCCGGGCTCGCTTCGCGAGCCCCGGAGTGACGAGCGGGGTGAGGGCAGCGCTGTGCGCATCAGTAAACGATGCGCCTTCACCGCGCGTTCAGCGAACACGCTGCAAATCGAAAACCAGCAACCGCGATCACCGAAGTTCCGAAGTTGTTTGGTCACGCATGACCGAACTCGATTTCCCATGAATGGTCACGATTAGGCCAACGACTGATCACACTCGGCCAATAGCAGGGAAATCAGAACGATCGCGAATGGTCCTTCAGCACATCGTCATCTGTCATCACCCTGCGAGGACTCCGTCATGGCGCAGCCGAGTACCCATGAGCAATATCTGCTTGAACTGATCAATGCCGAACGCGCGAAGGTGGGCGCCCAGCCGCTTGCCTTCGACGGCGATCTCAACGAGGCCAGTGAAGGCCACAGCCAGTGGATGATCGGAACGGACACGTTCTCGCACACGGGCTCGGGCGGATCGAGCGCGGGGCAGCGCATGACCGCGGCGGGCTATGCATTCACCGGTTCGTGGGCGTGGGGCGAGAACATCGCGTACGCAACGACGCGGTCGCCGGCAGGGCTCCAGGACGAGGTACTGCTGCTGCACACCAACCTGATGAACTCGTCGGGCCATCGCGCCAACATCCTCAACGACAATTATCGAGAAGCCGGGCTTGGCTTCGAGACCGGCGATTACGGCGGGCGCGATACCGCGTTCGTGACCGAGAATTTCGCCAAGTCCGGCTCGGGCGTGTTCCTCACCGGTGTGGCGTTCGATGATCAGGATGGCGACCGCTTCTACGACGTGGGCGAGGGGCTCGGCGGTCTGACGCTGACGGCCGTGAGCAGCAGCGGTGCAACCTACACCACGACCACGTACGGCTCCGGCGGCTATGATCTGGTGCTGGCGCCGGCGACCTACACGGTCACGTTCTCGGGCGCCGGCATCCAAACGACCAGCATGCAGACGACGGTCGGCAGCAAGAACGTCAAGCTCGACCTTATCGATCCCGCCACCGGCGGTGGCTCCACGCCGCCGCCTTCCGAGCCACCGCTTTCCGAACCGCCGCCTCCCGCGTCGGGCGTGATCGCAGGCACCGCATCGAGCGAGACCCTCAACGGCACGGCCAACGCCGACACGATCCGGGGCCTCGGCGGTAACGACCGGCTTTACGGGCAGAACGGCGACGACCAGCTCGACGGTGGCTCCGGCAGGGACTACCTGTACGGCGGCGCGGGAGACGACACGCTGCTCGGCGGTACTGGCAACGATCGTCTCTACGGCGGAAGCGGTCGCGATGTTCTCACCGGTGGTGCGAACAGTGACAGCTTCTATTTCGACACCAGTCTCGCCGGAACCATCGACAAGATCCTGGACTTCTCGACGGTGGATGACACGATCGTCCTGGAGAACGCAGTATTTACGGCATTCGCGCGGACCGGCACCATGTCTTCTTCGGCGTTCCATGTCGGCGCGGCGGCCCACGATTCGACCGACCGGATCATCTACAACAGCGACACCGGCGGGCTCAGCTACGATCCGGACGGAACTGGCGCTGCGGCGGCCGTCCAGTTCGCGGAGCTCTCCACCAAGTTGCCGCTGACCTATCAGGATTTCCTGATCACCTGATCCGGAGGCGCGTGGGCTGCGCGCAGTGTGACCGTCTCTCCGTCGTTCTCCGATGTGCATTTGCGCATCGGAGAATCCGTCATTGCGAGGAGCGAAGCGACGACGCAATCCATCTCGCGGCTAGCCGAGCTATCGATTGCTTCGCTGCGTTGGCAATGACGGATTGCATTGTAGCCTGCGACCAATCGACCCGACGGGCAAATCACTTCAAAGTCTGTCCATTCCTTCGTGCAAAAACATTCCGCTCGCGTCGTCGGGCAAATCAGTGATTTGATTCCGCCCGTCTCACCCGACTGAGGGGCGTTGGCCATCGTCACGAACGCGCGGTGAGATGCGGTGGACGCGAGAGCTATAACTGACGAGTGTGGCTCGAGCGTACGGCGAAGTCGTGTGGTCCTGACGTCGCGGTGCTGGCGTCAAGTTCTCGAGAAGCAAGCTTCTTGGGGACGACAGTGGCAAAAGAGCCGTTCACTGGGGAGAGCACGAAGTAAACCGTAAAGCCACTGCGCAGGGAAGGCCGGGATGCTCCCGCTGAACCT
>PNLC01000403.1 GCA_013822885.1 Bradyrhizobium sp. | reverse complement strand
TCCAGAACCTCATCGGTCGGAAAATCATCGACGCGAATGATCACGCCCTCGGACAGGGTACGAAACCCCTTCGGCAGGCGTTCGAACACCTCGTGCGCCATGGCTTCCATTTCGGCGAGCGAGGGGGCTTTTGCTTCGGTCCACATCGGAGCTGTTTAGAGCATGATCCGAGGAGGGTGGTAGCGGTTTTCGACGCGGCAAAAAGCCGAGGGTTGGCAGTGTTCCGTGTGGGCGCGAGAGTTGACCTCGGCGCGCCAATCGGAGACCGTAGGGTTCGATATCAGGCGTGGGTGGACTTCCATGAAGCGGATTGTGACGGTCGCAATATCGGCTGCTTTTGCCGGGCTCTTGATCGCTGATGCCTCGGCGCAGGCGCAGATGCCGGCGGCATCCACGACACTGCGGGGCGCGCAGGCTTCCGGCGGGGCTGCCACCGATGTGTCCGCACAGCAGCGCCGGCGCCGGCCGCAGCGCGTGCCGATCTATCGGGAGGAGTGGGCGCCCGACGTCTATCCGCGCTACAACCCCGGCCCCAATGCGGTGCGCGACTGCACCGCGACCTACGTGCAGGAGTATCGGCCGAGCGGCACGGTGATCACGCCGCGCATGAACTGCTACTGGCGGCCCGGCTAGTTCTTTCCGCTTTGTCGTTCGCGCCGGCCATTGTTCGTTCATGTCCATGGCGCGTTCATTCACACCCCATTCAAATCGCTTGCGTCAGTCTGAGAACTGCGTCGCGGCGATGCGGCTTGGTTGAATCGAGCCGTTCGAGCAGGCGTGATCCCGGTGACTCAAGGAGACCACACATGCAGATAAGGAAAATTCTGGGGCTTGCGGCCGTCGGCGCCTTGCTCGCGCTGGCAGCCCCGGCCGAACGCGCAAACGCACTCTCGCTCAGCAATCCTGGCGCTGCGGCGGCCGTTCAGGAAGATACCAGACTGGCGACGACGGAAGTGCACTGGCGACATCACCGCCATCATTATCATCGCCACCATCATCATCGTTGGCACCGCTGGCATCATCGTCATCATCTCCACCACCATCATCACCGTCACTGGAATCGCTGGTGAGCGCGATAGCCAGGAAGGCGAACGGGTCCGCTTCACTGCGGGCCCGTTTTTGTCTTCCGCGCCGCCACGAATTCGGCGAGATTGCTGCGCGCATCTGAATGATCTGGAGCAGGAGTCCGTCATGAGGAGTTGGATTGCGGCTGCCATTGTCGCGGCAGCGCTCTTGGCTTTCGGCCCGGTGCTGGTCGATCCGGCCGCGGCAGCGCCTAAGAGGCAAATCGACGGCGCTTCGCATTCGACCGATTTCAGCGCACATCGCCATCACCGGCGTTACCATCGCCATCACGGCCGCTCGAACTACCAGCCCTACTATTACGGACGCCCTGTATACTACCGGCCATATCCCTATCAGGCGCCGGCGCCGTTCACCTTCGGCATCGGGTTCGGTCCATCCTGGTGGTGACCAAGGATTCCTGCGCCGCCTTTTTGCATTCATCTTTGCGGCCGGCGCATTCATGACGGGTTCACGTGGATGTCCCTAACTTCATGATCGGGAGCGACCGCAAGGTGGATGCGACGAGCGCTGCCATTCGGGCATCAGACGTCGTCGCCGGTCAGGGAGTGTTCATCGATGACAACATCCGAAGCCAGACGCGGCCTTGTCCGCTGTCTGGGCGTCACGGCTGCGGCCGTGTTTGCGCTGGCTGCGTCACAACAGCGCGCTGAAGCATTATCACTCGCAAGTCCCGGCACGGCTCCGGCTGCGAAGTACGCAACCGATGGACTGACGACCGAAGTCCAGCACGGCCGCGGCCATGGTGGCGGCGGCTTTCGCGGCGGTGGCGGTGGAGGTTTTCGAGGCGGTGGCGGCGGAGGCTTCCGCGGCGGCGGCTTTCATGGCGGCGGTTTCAGGGGCGGCGGCGCGGCGTTTCACGGCGGCGGCTTCAGGGGCGGCGGGCCAGCGTTTCACGGCGGTGGGTTCAGGGGCGGCGGGATGGCGATCCACCGCGGCGGCTTTCGCGCGGCGCCCGTCTATCGCGGAGGCGGCTTCTATCGCGGAGGCGGCTTTCGTGCGGCCCGCGTCTACCATGGCGGCGGCTATCGTCACGCCTACCACCGGCCTCATTTCCACCACCACCGGCGCCATTTCCATCGACGCATCTATGTCGCGCCGGCCTATTACGGCTATCCGTCCTACTATGGTTACCGGCACCGCTATTGTCGCGTGGTCTGGACCCATTACGGGCCGCGCAAGATCTGCAAAGTCCGTCCCTGGTGGCGTCACCGCCACTACGGATACCGCTACTGGTGAGAGCGAAAATGAAAAGGCGCCCGGTCGGGCGCCTTTTTCTCGATCGGCCGGGATTGTGGCTTGATCAATCCCAATCCTTGCCGCGCCAGGGCTTGATCTTCCACGGTGTCATCGCCTCCATCCGCCACTGTTCCCAGTGATCCGGCGGCCAATGGCTGAGACGCGAGGTTTCCTTCGGAACTGTCGGGAGTTCGACCACGCGCGGCATGGACCGGCGCCGCAACTGTTGCGTCGCCTCGCTGATCATATCGACGAATTCAGGTTTGTCCGTCACGGCCGTCCCCTCGCGAAGATTTCGCAAGGTACCATTGTGCGCCCCGCCCCTTAACGAGGCGTTTCAAGAACGCCTCGTTATCTAGGCAATGGAGCGTTATCGCCACTCCCGGATGTCGACGAAATGCCCGGCGATCGCCGCAGCCGCGGCCATTGCCGGCGATACCAGGTGGGTGCGGCCCTTGAAACCCTGGCGGCCCTCGAAGTTGCGGTTCGAGGTCGAGGCGCAGCGCTCTTCCGGAGACAGCTTGTCGGGGTTCATGGCGAGGCACATCGAGCAGCCCGGCTCGCGCCACTCGAAGCCCGCCTTGATGAAGATCTTGTCGAGGCCTTCGGCTTCCGCCTGTTCCTTGACGATGCCCGAGCCCGGCACGACCATCGCGTTGACATGATCGTTGACGGTCTTGCCCTCGGCGACTTTCGCCGCCGCCCGCAGGTCTTCGATGCGGCCGTTGGTGCAGGAGCCGATGAAGACGCGATCGAGCTTGATGTCGGTGATCTTCGTGCCGGCGGCCAGGCCCATGTATTTCAGGGCGCGATGCTTCGACAGCCGCTTGGCCTCGTCGGCGATCTGGTCGGGATCGGGCACCACGCCTGATATCGACACCACGTCCTCGGGCGAGGTGCCCCAGGTGACGATCGGCGGCAGTTTTGCCGCGTCCAGCCGGATCTCATGGTCGAAATGCGCGCCCTCGTCCGAGCGCAGCGTTTCCCAGTAACGCATCGCGGCGTCCCAGGCCTCGCCCTTCGGCGACTTCGGTCGGCCCTTGAGGAATTCAAACGCCTTCTCGTCCGGCGCGATCAGGCCGGCGCGTGCGCCGCCCTCGATCGACATGTTGCAGACGGTCATGCGGCCTTCCATCGAGAGCGCGCGGATCGCGTCGCCCGCATATTCCAGCACGTAGCCGGTGCCGCCGGCGGTGCCGATCTCGCCGATGATCGCCAGGATGATGTCCTTGCCGGTGACGCCGTCGGGCAATTTGCCGTCGACCACCGCGCGCATGTTCTTGGCCTTCTTCTGGATCAGCGTCTGCGTCGCCAGCACGTGCTCGACCTCGGAGGTGCCGATGCCGTGCGCCAGCGCGCCGAACGCGCCGTGCGTAGAGGTGTGGCTGTCACCGCAGACGATGGTGGTGCCGGGCAGCGTAAAGCCCTGCTCGGGGCCGATCACGTGGACGATGCCCTGGCGCTTGTCGTGCTCGTTGAAATATTCGACGCCGAATTCCCTGGCGTTCTCCGCCATCACGCGCATCTGCTCGATGCTTTCAGGGTCGGGATTGGGCTTCGAGCGGTCGGTGGTCGGGATGTTGTGGTCGACGACGGCCAGCGTCTTCTCCGGCGCGTGAACCTTGCGCCCCGTCGCGCGCAGGCCTTCGAACGCCTGCGGCGAGGTCACCTCGTGCACCAGGTGGCGATCGATATAGAGCAGGCAGGTGCCGTCATCGGCTTCGTGGACCAGATGGTCGTTCCAGATCTTGTCGTACAGCGTGGTCGGTTTGGACATGAGCGTAAGCTCCAAATGAAATTCCGTGTGAGCGGTCAGGCGCGGATACGCGCGGGCAACGGACGTCGATGCAGCATCAAGCTGCGCGCATAGGCTCAGACGTCGCCGACGTCGCGAACCGTCCGAAGAAACGGCCGGGCAGCCGCGAGCGATCGTCGATGACGATGCGCTGGCAGGGCTGGCTTGCTTGATCCGGAACCATTCTAAATTTCTAACACAGGGCCTACGCCCGCCACAATCAATCGATTGGGCAGGGGCATCGTCTACAAAGGCATGCCGCAACAAAAAAGCGCGGGGCAAAACCCGCGCTCTTCGCCACATCCCGTTAGGGAAGATTACTCGCCGACGGCGGTCTGGCGGTCCTGCTTCTCGACGATGCGGGCCGATTTGCCGCGCAACTGGCGCAGGTAATACAGCTTGGCGCGACGGACCTTGCCGCGGCGCACCACCTTGATCGAGTCGATCATCGGCGACATCACGGGGAACACGCGCTCGACGCCTTCGCCGTAGGAAATCTTGCGAA
>PNLC01000402.1 GCA_013822885.1 Bradyrhizobium sp. | reverse complement strand
TTGAGGTCGATTCCAACTATGTGAAGAAGGAAAAGCTCGACCAGGTGCGCGACGAAGTCCGCCGCGTGCTGCGCGATGCCAAGATCGGATATACCGGCCTGGCCGTCCGAGGCGATGCCGTCGAGGTCCGCGTCAAGGAGGGCGACCAGCAGACGTCGCTCACCAAGTTGCGCGAGCTGTCTCAGCCGCTCGGCGGTCTGCTCGGCTCCAGCGGGCAGCGCAGCCTCGAAGTCGCCGATGCCGGCGGCGGCCTGTTCCGCCTCACGGTGCCGCAGGCCGCAATTACCGAGCGCATCCGGCAAACCATCGAACAGTCGATCCAGATCGTCGAGCGCCGTATCAACGAATTGGGTACCGTCGAGCCTCTGATCCAGCGGCAAGGTACCGATCGCATCCTGGTGCAGGTGCCGGGATTGCAGGATCCGACCGACCTGAAGCGCATCCTCGGCAAGACCGCCAAGATGGAATTCCGCATGGTCGATTCGTCGGTTTCGCCGGATCAGGCGCAGCAGGGGCGGGTGCCGGCCGATTCGGAACTGTTGATGAGCGAGCAAACGCCCAAGGTTCCCTACGTCATCAAGCGTCAGGTGCTGGTATCCGGCAGCGACCTGACGGACGCGCAGCCCGCCTTCGACCAGCGCACCAACGAGCCGATCGTGAACTTCAAGTTCAACAGTTCGGGCTCGCGCAAATTCGCGCTGGCGACGACGGAGAATGTCGGGCAGCCCTTTGCCATCGTCCTCGACGGCAAGGTGATTTCCGCGCCCGTTATCCGCGAACCGATTACCGGCGGCCAGGGGCAGATCTCCGGCAGCTTCACGGTGCAGGCCGCCAACGAGCTCGCGCTCCTGATGCGCGCCGGCGCGCTGCCGGCGCCGCTGACCGTGATCGAGGAGCGCACCGTCGGCCCGGGCCTCGGCCAGGACTCGATCGAGAAGGGCAAGCTCGCCGCCTATATCGGCTCGATCATGGTCATCGTGTTCATGCTGCTGACCTACCGTCTGTTCGGCGTGTTCGCCAACATCGCGGTCGCCATCAATGTCGCGATGATCTTCGGCATCCTGTCGCTGCTCAACGCCACGCTGACGCTGCCCGGCATCGCCGGCGTCGTGCTGACCGTCGGCATCGCCGTCGACTCCAACGTGCTGATCTACGAGCGCATCCGCGAGGAGCTGCGCGGCGGCCGCAACGCGATTTCGGCGATCGACGCCGGGTTCAGGCGCGCGCTGTCGACCATCCTGGACTCCAATATCACCACCTTCATCGCCGCCGCGGTGCTGTTCTACATCGGCACCGGACCGGTCCGCGGTTTCGCCGTCACGCTCGGCATCGGCATCATCACTACCGTCTTCACGGCGTTTACGCTCACCAGCCTGATCGTCGCCGGCTGGGTGCGGTGGAAGCGGCCGAAGACCGTGCCGATCTAGGAATCATTCGTGACTCAATACGTTCTCATTGCGCTTGGCATCCTGGTCGTCGTGTTGACCGTGGTCGCCGTGTTCGACCTGCTGCCGCCGCTGCGCATCGTCCCCGACGACACGCATTTCGACTTCACGCGCTTTCGCCGCATCAGCTTCCCGATCTCGGCGGCGCTTTCGATTCTCGCGATCGTGCTGTTCTTCACCCACGGGCTGAATTTCGGCATCGATTTCAGGGGCGGTACACTGCTGGAAGTGCAGTCCAAGTCGGGCACGGCTGACATCGGCGCGATGCGCGGGACGCTGAGCACGCTTGGGCTCGGCGACATCCAGTTGCAGCAGTTCGGCGGTCCGGCCAACGTGCTGATACGGGTGGCCGAGCAACCCGGCGGCGACGCCGCGCAGCAGGACGCCGTGCAGAAGGTCCGCAGCGCGCTCGGCGATACCGTGGAATATCGCCGCGTCGAAGTCGTGGGTCCCCGCGTGTCCGGCGAGTTGCTGGCCTACGGCATGCTCGGCCTGATGCTCGCGATCTTCGGCATCCTGATCTATCTCTGGTTCCGGTTCGAATGGCAGTTTGCGCTCGGCGCCATGATCGCCAACGTCCATGATATCGTGCTGACGATCGGCTTCATGTCGATCTCGCAGGTCGATTTCGACCTCACCAGTATCGCGGCGCTGCTCACGATTCTCGGCTACTCCCTGAACGACACGGTCGTGATCTACGACCGGATCAGGGAAATGCTGCGGCGCTACAAGAAAATGCCGATGCCGCAACTGCTCAACGAATCCATCAATTCGACGCTGTCGCGCTCGATCATCACCCACGTCACCGTGACGCTGGCGTTGCTGGCGCTGCTGCTGTTCGGCGGCCACGCGATCCACAGCTTCACGGCCGTCATGATGTTCGGCGTGGTGCTGGTGGGCACCTACACCTCGATCTTCATCGCCGCGCCGATCCTGATCTATCTCGGCGTCGGTGAGCACCGCGACGCGCCGGATACGCCCGCGAAGAAGTAGACGGCATGATCCCCGAAAAGTGGGAACCGGTTTTCGGACAAGGATCATGCCCAAAATGACAACCAACTCGTCGGACGCCCCGCATCTTCCGAGGTCGGCGCCGATCGAAGCCTACGGCAAGGGCGGCTTCGCCTTCGCCGACATGTCGCATCGCGGCTCGCTGTTGTGCCTGCCGCACGGGATATGGGCTTGGCCGGTGACCAGGCTGACGGAGATCGACGAATATTCGCTCGATCGCGTATTCAAGGCCGCTAACTCCATCGACACGCTGGTTGTCGGCACCGGCACGGAAGTCTGGGTGCCGCCGCGCGGGCTTCGGGAGGCGCTGCGGGCGGTCCGGGTGGTGCTGGACCCGATGCAGACCGGGCCTGCGATCCGGACCTACAACATCATGCTGGGCGAGCGGCGGCGGGTCGCAGCCGCGCTGATCGCGGTGCCATGAGCGCGGGCGAGCCGTCGAAGGATTCCGCTGCGTTCTGCGCCGACCTGGTGCGCACGCATGATTTCGCCCGGTACGCCTCGACGCTGTTCCTGCCGGCGGTCCAGCGCCGGGCGCTGCTGGCCGTCTACGCCTTCAACGTCGAGATATCGCGCGTGCGCGATCAGGTGAGCCAGCCATTGCCGGGCGAAATCCGGATGCAGTGGTGGACCGACATGCTGGAGGGCGCGCGCAACGGCGAAGTCGAGGGCAATCCGGTCGCGGTGGAGCTGCTGCAGGTGATCGGCGATTTTCGCCTGCCGGTCGCCCCGCTGGCGCGCCTGATCGAGGAACACCAGTTCGATCTTTACAACGATCCGATGCCGTCGATGGCGGCGCTGGAAGGTTACGTCACTGATACGTCGTCGGCGTTGCTGTCGCTCGGCGCCCGGATCGCGGCGACGCCCTCGGAGGCGGCCGACCATCTCGCGCGCCACGTCGGCCTCGCCCAGGGCATGGCGCAGGTGATTTCGTCGTTGCCGCTCGATGCCGCGCGGCGCCAGCTGTTCCTGCCGCTGCAACTGCTGCAGCAGCACGGCAGCGGAATCGAGGAGGTGTTTTCGGGCAAGCCGACGCCGGGGATGCGTGCGGCGATCGGGCAACTGATCGGTGAGGCGCAACAACATCTTGCGACCGCATTCGATCTGCTCGCGCATGTCCCGCCGCAGGTGCGGCCGGTGTTTCTGCCGCTGGCGCTGGTCCGCCGTGATCTGCAGCGGCTGGCGCGCGCGGATGCCGATCCCTTTGTGCCGCAGCCGAGGTCGCGATTCGGGACGTTGTGGACGCTATGGCGCGCGTCGCGGTCGCGGGAGTTCGGTGGGTAACAAGACGCCGTCCCAACGGTCGTCATTGCGAGCGAAGCGAAGCAATCCATCTCACCGCGCAAAGAAAGAATGGATTGCCTCGCTTCGCTCGCAATGACGCCGGAGTATCTACTGCGAATTCAGTTCACTGCTCTCGAAATTGAACCGGTCGCGCAGATTCTTGCGGCTCTCCAGAATGTCCTTCATGAACGCGCGGTCGACCTCGCTCGTGATCAGCGGCTCGATCAGGTCGAGCTGGTTCATGGCGACGAGCTGCAGGATCTCCGTGCGCGGCTTGCCGGCGGCGTCGCGGGGCAGGGCATGCACCACCTGGATATGCTCCGGCGGCCTGACACCCTTGGCCGATGCGAGTTCGCTGCGCAACTGCTTCTCCAGCGCGACTTCATCGGCCTCGACAAAGGCATAGAGCCCGACACCGGTTCGGCGGTCGGCGAATGCCACGATGGCGGTGTCGCGCACTGCGGAGTTTTTTCGGATCAAGTCGATCAACACCGGTGCATCATTGACCAGCCGCCTGCCGCCGCCTTCGCGATCGGTAAAATTGAACAGGCCGCGGGTGATAGCCTGGTAGACCTTCTTGCCGGTCATCAACCAAATACTCGCGACGAACGATTTGCGCGCGAGGATCTTGCGCTCCATCGGCGTCAGCGCGTCGGCGGCGTAGCTGCGCTTGTGCTTGAGCAGATGCCGCAGATCCTCGTAGGCCGCGATCCGGAACAAACGGCTGCGGGTCTTGAAGCAGGCGGCCAGCTGAAAATCGGTCACATAGGCCCGGCCGTCGCTGCCACGGAGCCAGTTCTGCTCCTTGGCCAGATCGTTATGGCAGATGCCGGCGCGGTGCAGCTTGCGCAGGGCGAGCTTGGCGGAGCGGAAGTAGGCGAGG
>PNLC01000401.1 GCA_013822885.1 Bradyrhizobium sp. | reverse complement strand
GACGGGCGGCGTGAATTCCGAGCACTTGTGGCCCATCGCGAATTTCGGGTCCGGCATGTCGCCCTGGTGACAATAGGGATAGCCGAAATGCTCGCCGATCCTTGTGATCATGTTGAGCTTGTCGCTCGGCATGTCATCGCTGATCCAGTCGCGCGCGTTCTCCGTGAACCAGTAACGTCCGGAGCGTGGATCGACGTCGCCGCCGACGCTGTTGCGGACGCCGAGCGCCCAGATCTCGGCATTGCCGGTCTTGGGATCGACGCGGCGGATCTGCGAGAGGCTGGTCGGTGGGAGCCCGATGTTGAAGGGTGGTCCGAACGGCAGATAGAACCAGCCATCCTTGTCGACAGCGATGTATTTCCAGCCATGCGGGACGTAGGACGGCATATCGTCATACACCACCTTGCCGGCGCCGAGATTGTCGAGATTGGCTTCGGCGTTCTCGTATTTGATCAGCTTGTTGATGGCGACGACGTAGAGCGAACCATCGAGAAAGGCGAGGCCGGTCGGCATGGTGAGTCCCTTGAGGACGGTCTTGACCTCCCGCTTTCCGCCAACGTCCTTGATCGCATAGACATTACCGAGGCTGAAGGAGCCGACGAACAACGTGCCCTTGTCGCCCAAGGCCATCTGCCGTGCCTCCAGCACGCCAGAGGCGTAGACTTCAATACTGAAGCCCGCCGGCAGCTTGATCTTCTTCATCATTGCCGCGAGTTCGGCGTCCGAGGCGCCGGTCGGCGGACCGGATGGCGGCGCCTGGCCTTTCTGGGCCTCGGTCTCGTCGCCGAGGAACCAGTCCGGCGGCGGGTTGGTCCAGAACTCCTTGGTACCGGACTCGTATTTCTTCAGGGCCTTCTGTTGCGCGCCGGCCTGGCCGGCGCCCGCAACGACGAGGATAGCTGCGAGCGCAAGAATAGATCGATTGAAAGCCGATTTCATCGCGTCACTCCCTATGCAGCCTGGCGGCCGCGCCTGTTATTATTTTGAAGGTTCGAGAGGCGTAGTTGGTCTGGCGAAGTGTGCAGACTGGAAAATGGTAACACATCCGGCGCCGGAGAGAAGCGCACGATGCGTGGCTCTGTCGGATCGAATCGGTTTGAGACGAAATTTTCTCCGTCCCATTTTGTTTGAGACTTTTTTGCGACAAGGCGCTGCATCGCAATATTGGTTGGGTGCACTTGCGATGATGGGTGTGGCGGTGTCGGACGAACGAGCGTCAATGAATCCCCGTGTGTGACGCGCTCGCGACGCGCCGACGAATGAATTTGTGGCCTGGATCATACCAAGGACGACGAATCGCTGGGAAGCTGGCTACATTCTTCTACGGAAAACTTCATGACCGGGCTTGGGCAGGTTTCCTATGGCCAACAAGCGGATCATCCTGCTCTCGGACGGCACCGGCAATTCCGCCGGAAAGGTCTGGCGAACAAACGTCTGGCGCGTTTTTGAATCGCTTGACTTGACGAGTTCGCAGCAGATCGCGTTTTACGACGACGGCGTCGGCACCTCGTCGTTCAAGCCGTTTGCGATCCTGGGCGGCGCGTTCGGCTTCGGCCTGAAGCGCAACGTGCTGGATATCTACAAATTCGCCTGCCGCAACTATCGTTCGCATCTCGACTATCTGGCGCTCGAGGCCGCCGCCGCGAAGGCCGAAAATCGCGAGGAAAGATACGGCCCGTGGCAGAGCGACGATATCTTCGGCTTCGGGTTCAGCCGCGGCGCCTTCACCATCCGCGTGGTGAACGGACTGATATGCGAACAGGGGCTGGTGAGTTACCAGACCGAAGAGGAACTCGATCGAAAGGTCGCGATAGCCTACCGCGCGCATCGGGCCGAAAAGTTCAAGTCGCGGTTTCAGGTCGAATGGGTGTTTCGCAAGCTGCGCAACCTGTTCGTTTCCTCAAAACACGACAAGCACGAGCGCCCGGTCGATCACATCGCCTTCCTCGGTCTCTGGGACACGGTCGCCGCCTACGGCCTCCCCGTCGACGAAATGACGCGGGGCGTCAGCCGCTATCTGTGGCCGCTCGAACTGCCGGACCGGCAGCTCGATCGAAGGGTTCGCAAGGCCTGTCACGCCCTTTCGCTCGACGACGAGCGCACTACTTTCCATCCCCTGCTTTGGGACGAGAGGCTGGACAAGGTTGCCACCGGCACCAGGAAAACCAGTTCGGAACGAATTACCCAGGTCTGGTTCGCCGGCGTGCATTCCAATGTCGGCGGCGGTTATCCGGATGACTCGCTCGCCCATGTATCGCTCACCTGGATGCTGTCCGAGGCACGCAGCCGCGGGCTCACCCTGAAGGCGGCGCCGGGTGCCGATCCGGACGCGTTCACGCGGGTACGATCGACCCAGGACAAGGACGGCCGCATCTACGATTCGCGGAACGGGTTGAGCGGCTACTACCGGTACGGGCCGCGGAGCGTGGCCGCGCTTTCGGACACGAAATTCACCGCGGACAAGCGGGATCGCGTGAAGATCGCGATCCCGAAAATTCATGAAAGCGTGTTCGACCGGATCAGTGTCGACGCGCATCTCTATGCGCCGGTCGCACTGCCGCCGGCCTATGAGATCCTGACCTATGACGAAAGGATCGTGTCGCCCGACGACCTGACCGTCCGGCCGAACCAGCCGAAATATGAAAGCTCAGGCGCCGCGCTTCACCGCGATAGGACCCAGGAGCACGAGGTCGGGAGTTCGATCTGGCGGCGACGGATCATCTATTTCCTGACCGTCATCGCCTCGATCTATTTGCTGACCTACCCGCTGACATCGACCGCGCCGGCCGCCGCCGAGTTCACGACGCCATTGCGGCCGCTTTCCGACGTCATTCGCATGATCGGGTGGGTGCTGCCCGGGGCGGCGGCACGCTGGACCAATGCCTATGCCAGGGAGCCGCTGTGGTTCTTGCTGTGCGCTGGACTGGTCGGACTGTTGTTGTGGTTGAGCTCCAGCCTCAAGGACCGGATCACCGACCAGATGCGTCTCGCGTGGCGAATGAGCCTGGCAAAGATCGACCTGAATCGGGGAAAGTCTAAAAGGCAAGACGGCAGGAGCGCAGCGTTGATTGCGGTCTCTGTCGCCCTCGCATTGATCGCGCTCTACCCGGTGCCGGGGTGGGCTGGCTACGCCTTGCCGAAGGCGTCCGGCTCGCTGCAGATCTTCATCGATCGCATTACGCATCCCTATTTCCAGTGGTTTGCCTTTGCCATCCTGGTCACGATGTGGCTGCCCGGCGGCACCATCGCGCGCTTCAGGCTGGCGGACGCCTACCGGCAATTCATCACCAGCATCAAACTCACGGTCGCGCCGGCTTTTTTCGCGCTCGCCTTCCTCGTCGGCGGCTTGGGGTTCGCAAGCCACTATCTGTTCAATTTTCGCGACAGCTTTGGCCACTTCTGCCAGCCCGTGGAAAGGCCGGTCGCGCTGGGGATCTGCGACCCCGACGACATGAAGCTGTGCAAGCGGGCTTCGGACGGCAGCATCCCGAGCACCTGTACGTCCAAGGCGTGCCGCGGGGTCCCCCTCGAATTCGACACCGCCAGCCTGTGCACACCGGCCGGCGTCATGCTCGACCGGCGCGGCAGTTACCGGTTCGTCCTCGAGCAGAACGGCGAATGGTCGTTTCTCGGCGCGCCATCCGGACCGGGAGGAATGCCGCTCCGGAATTTTCTTCCGCAATGGAACGACAACATGCCGGACACGGCTGCAGCGCTCGGCCGCTTCGTCCTGCTGGCGGCGGCCTATCCAGCCAAGCGAACGCTGGATCGCCCCTTTGGCCGCGTCATCGTTCGTTATGGCGAGACCGGCAACGAGGAGAACTTCATCGACGGCGAACCGCAGCCGGACGGCCGCCTGGACGAGACCTTCAGGGCCACCCGCAACGGACAGATGTTCGTCTATCTGAACCAGCCGGTCAGCGGAGTGTTTCCAAACCTGTTTCGCAACGCGAACTCGGGCAAGGCGAAGGTCTGGGTCTATCGCATCCCGAGATGAGCGGCGGTGGCCCAAACCCCGGGCACAAACGACGAGGCCGCCAATAGGCGGCCCGTCGGTTGGATCCAGTGCATTGCCACTTGGAAAAATTGGAGCGGGCGAAGGGGCTCGAACCCTCGACCCCGACCTTGGCAAGGTCGTGCTCTACCACTGAGCTACACCCGCATCCGAGATGGCGGCGATCGCTCGCCGTCAACGGCAGAGCTATGCCAAATGCAGAAGCTGATTGCAACAGTCCGCTGACAGGCTGGAGGCATCCGGAAGATCCGATTTCATGAAGAAACGAGCGAGAATCGGTCCGAAACAACGACGAAACGGGATTCCGGCGGCCGGTTCCGGGAACCCGGGGTCTGCGGCTGCCGTTCGAAGGCGATTCGGGCCTGTTCATGGACCGGGGCGCCGAACCGTTGCGGTCAATTCGCCGCGGCGGCCGGCCCGCGGCCATCCTCGCCTTTCCGCTGCGCCGGTCGTCTGCAGCCGCAGGCGGCCGACAAGGAGCAGTGGGGCGCATTGATTTTTGCGGCCAAACCGCCATCTAGCGGGCGAGAACTTCACGCTGGACCGTGCTAGAAGCGGGCCCGACCAGCAGACGATATTGTGTATCTTCTCGAGACATCAGGGCGAGGATTACCGTGACC
>PNLC01000400.1 GCA_013822885.1 Bradyrhizobium sp. | reverse complement strand
TTCTTGCGGCGGAGACGGCAGCCGGCGTCGCGCATCATGTCGCGCTGTCGGTCGTCGGTACCGAGCGCCTGCTCGAAAGCGGATATTTCCCCGCCAAGCTGGCGCAGGAAAAGCTGATCAAGGAATCCGGCCTTCCCTATACGATCCTGCGCGCCACGCAATTCTTCGAGTTCGTGGGCGGCATCGTCGAGTCCGGCATTGACGGCGACGCGATCAGGATGTCGCCGGCGCTGTTCCAGCCGATCGCCGCCGACGACGTCGCCGCGGCGCTCGCCGATGTTGCCGCCGCACCGCCGGTCAATGGCACGATCGAGGTCGCAGGTCCCGAGCCCATACCGCTCGACAAGATCGCCCGGCAGTACCTCTCAGCGAAAGGCGACCGCCGTGAAGTGATCGCCGACGTCCACGCCCGCTACTTCGGCGCCGCGATCGACGATCGATCGCTGACACCCGGCGAGAACCCGCGCCTCGGGCGGATCCGCTTCGAGGCCTGGCTGAACCAGTGATCCCCTCGCGAACAATTCGGTCGGGCCGGTAGCGGCCCTACCGACTGCTAGGCCGCCCGGACCGTTGCGAGAAACTTTCCGACCTCGGTCCTGAGCCGGTCGCTATCGCCGGAAAGCGCCTGTGCCGCCGACAGAACCTGCGAGGAAGCCGATCCGGTCTCGCTGGCGCCGCGCTGGACGTCGGTGATGTTGGACGACACCTGCATGGTACCTTGGGCAGCCTGCTGCACGTTGCGGGAGATTTCCTGGGTCGCCGCGCCTTGCTCTTCCACCGCCGCCGCAATTGTCGAAGATATCTCGGAGAGCCTTTCGATCGTGCCGCTGATCTCCCTGATCGCCCCCACCGACTCCTGCGTTGCCGCCTGGATGCCGGTGATCTGCTGGCCGATTTCACCGGTTGCCTTGGCGGTCTGCTCGGCGAGCGCCTTCACTTCGGAAGCGACGACCGCGAAACCGCGTCCGGCCTCTCCGGCGCGGGCCGCTTCGATGGTGGCGTTCAACGCCAGCAGGTTGGTCTGTCCCGCGATGGTGCTGATAAGTTCGACCACGTCGCCGATCCGTGCTGCCGCCTTCGACAGTTCGGCGACACGATCGTTGGTCTTGCGCGCCTGATCGACCGCATCGTTGGCGATCCGCGCCGATTCCTGCACCTGCCGGCTGATCTCGTTCACGGACGAAGTCAGTTCCTCGGTCGCGGAGGCCACCGACTGCACGTTGGTGGAAGCTTCCTCGGAAGCGGCCGCAACCATCGTGGTGATCTCCTGCGCGCGTTCCGCCGTCGAGGTCAGCGTCGTGGCGGAGGTCTCCAACTCGGTCGAGGCCGAAGACACGGTCTTGACGATCTCGCCGACCGCGGCTTCGAACGTATCCGCCAGCTTGATCATGTCGGCCTTGCGCTGCTGGGCCGCGAGCCGATCCTGCTGCGCTTTGGCTTCGGCTTCCGAATGCGCCTTCTGCTCGGCCTTGACCTTGAAGGTCTCCACCGCCTGCGCCATGTCGCCGACTTCATCGCCGCGGCCGAGGCCGGGCAGGACGACTGCGAAATTGCCTTCGGCGAGTTCGCGCATTCCGGCACAAAGACCGATCACCGGCTTCGAGATCGCACGCCCGATCAGCCAGGCGAGCAAGAAGCCGAGCACAAGGCTGCCGATCGCGATGGCGACGATCAAATGTTCGGTCGACCCGATCAGATCAATCGTTTCATGCTCGATCTTGGCTTCGTCGGCGATGCCGGATTGCTTGATGCGATCCGCCGCAGCAGCGATCACCTGGGCTTCCTTCGCCATCTCGCCATTGGCGAGAACTTCGACGTCGTGGGAGTCCTTGGCAGCCTTGTGGTAGGCGTCGGCATATTTTTCGACATTGCTGCTTGCATCCGCAAACAGTTTCCGAACGTCGTCATTGACGATCCCGGCACTGAACGCGGCCATCGCCTTCTTCAGCGCGGTGAGGGCGGCCTCGGCGGCCTGGGCGGCGCTTTGTTCATGACGGCCGAGCAGCTTGTTGACGTTGAGCCGCGCCAACAGCAGTTGCTTGACGGCCTCGCCACCCAGCGTCGCGTTGTTCGGGTTGCCCGATCTCGCCGCCATGCTCTGCAGTTCCTCGATCATGGCAAGCGTCTTCGTGCCAAGCGGATCGAGAACTTCCCTGGTCAGCTTGTTCTGCTCCTGCTTCAGCGTGGCGAGTTTGTCGAAATTCTTGGCATACAGCACGAATTGTTCGTTGATCTCGGCCATGCCGGCGCGACGCTCGGGATTCTTGATCTCATCGAGCCCCTGCTTGATGCTCTTGGTGAGCACTTCCTGCCGCTTGCGGGCCTCTGCGATCAGATTCTCGTCGCCCGACACGGAGAATTCACGCACGTAGCGGCGGTATCCGATGAAGCCGTAATCGACATCGCGGACGATACCGACGACCTTGACGCGCTGATTGAAGGCCCCGAAGCCTTCCGCGACTTTGACGAAACCGCGATACGACAGTACCGCGAGAACGGCCAGCAGCGTCAGCACCGCCGCAAAGCCAATCATGATCTTGGTGTTAATTCTGCGATTGGTGAAAAAGCCGAACAGACCGGCTGAAGTGCTGACGGGGGAAGAAGAAGCGTTGCTCACGGCATTATTCCTTGGTTCTGGGAATGAAAGACCGGGCAGGGATGAATACGGGGCGGCATTGGCGCCGCCGACCTGTCGATCTCAGCGCTAAGCTCAATGGCGAACGCTTGACGTCAGACTAGGTTAATCAAGTTAGGGATGCTTGAGACCGGATTGTGACAGGCATGACCGGATTGTGCCACGCGTCGGGGCAACACTCGGCTGAGCGGCGCCTGTGCTGGCGTGGCGGAAAGTGAGCAACGATGGCGCGATTTGAATATTCCGTGCGACCATTTGCCGAGTCGTTGCGCAACTGGTGATGGGTTGTGTTGAAAATTACCCAGCGTTCTGATCCTCGCGTCCCGAATCGCTGAAGCCGCCAACTCGATGCCCGGCCGTTCTACGCCTCTAAGCAACTATCCGGTGGTCCGCTCCAGCGATCCTGCGCTCGTCCGCGACTGCCTGTTTCGCGTGTACGGCGCAAACAGTTTCGACGTCAAAAGGACAGATGGCGAATTGGCAGTCACCGCCGACCACCTGCAGATCGGTGGCGTTGGGCTCTCCTATGTGGAGTATATCGGCGACGTCTCGGTCGGATTCGGCGAAGTCTCGTTCGTTCGCCAATGCTTCAGTATCGAAGGCGCGGCTCGCTATCATGTTGGCAAGCGGTCCACAGAGATAGCGCAGGGAACATGGACGCCAATCTTGCACGGACGCCAGCCGCTCCGATTTGATTTCCAATCCGGCTATCGCCAGATTGCGCTCCGCATCGAGTACGACACGCTGTCACGCAATCTGAGCACGCTGCTCGGGCAGGATGTCCGCAATTTGTCGTTCGATGAAGCACTGACAAATCAGTCGGCAATGGAAGCGCTGCGGCGGCGGGTTTTTCACCTGGCCACCGACTACAACGAACGCGGCGCCTTTTTCTCCGACCTGGCCGCAGCCGAGGCCGAGCGCATGATCGTCATGAAGTTCCTGATCTGCCATCGGCATAACTACACCCATCTGCTGCTGCGCGAGCCGCCGCCGGCCTCCTCGACCGCGGTAAAAACGGTCGAAGAGTTTATCGAGGCCAACTGGGACAAGCCGATCGACATCGATGCCATGGTGGCGGTAGCCCAGGTCAGCGCGCGAAGCCTGTTCCGGCAATTCAGGCGGGACCGGGGTTGCTCGCCCGCGGATTTCGCCAAGCGGGTGCGGCTCAACCATGCGCGGGAAATGCTCGAGCGATCCAATGAGGTCGGCTCGGTCATACAGGTCGCCCTGAAATGCGGGTTTCAGAATCCCGGCCATTTCGCACGCGACTATCGCAACTCATTCGGCGAGTTGCCTTCGGTGACGTTGCAGAGGGCCAGAAAGTGGCTGAGCTAGGGATACGCCGGAGCGGTTCGCGGCCGGGTTGGGTAGGACGCCGCATCATGACACGCTATGATCGGGTATGCTAAGGGCACCGCGGCCCACCGGAGACCAGAAATGAACGCCACGCCCGAACGCCTCGACAGCACCGTCGATCCAAAGCTGCTCGAAATCCTGGTGTGCCCGGTAACCAAGGGCCCGCTCGAATTCGATTCGACGCGGCAGGAACTGGTCTCGCGTTCAGCGAAGCTGGCCTACCCGATCCGCGACGGCATTCCGATCATGCTGCCGGAAGAGGCACGGAAAATTGAGTGATGAAAGGTAATGGCACCGCTTGTCTCTCCTCGTCATTGCGAGCGGAGCGAAGCAATCCATTCTTCCGCACGCGCTGAAGCATGGATTGCTTCGTCGCTACGCTCCTCGCAATGACGAGCCCGGGTGCTCTACAGCGCCTCGCCCTTCAACAGCCGCGGCACCTCACCTGATAATCCCGCGGCCTGGCGGATGAACAGGTTCTTCAGCGGCGGCGCGCGGTCGACGAGACCGAGACCGATATCGCGCACGGTGCGCAGCAAGGTCGACTCGTTCGAGAACAAGAAGTTCAGCGAGTTGGTGGCAAGCCCCATCGCCATGGTGTCGAAGCGCCGCCAGCGTTGATAGCGATCGAGCACGTCGGCCTG
>PNLC01000399.1 GCA_013822885.1 Bradyrhizobium sp. | reverse complement strand
TTTTCTCGAGGCCAATCGCGCGCTGGCGCCGTCCTTCGTGCTCGAATTCAAGCAGGCCGCGTTCCGCCGTCTCGGCCCGACCGAAACCGAGCATCTCGCCGCGCTGCTACAGCGCGGTTATCGCTTCTCGATCGACCACGTCACGGATCTGCGGATCGAGCCGCGGGAACTCGCGGACCGTGGCGTTCGCTTCATCAAGGTACCGGCGGCGCTGCTGCTCGATCCCAAGCAGAACTCGACCTCCGATATCCATCCCTCTGATCTTTCCGACCTGCTCGGCCGCTTCGGTATCGACCTGATTGCTGAGCGGATCGAGGGCGAGCGCGCCGTGGTCGATCTGCTGGACTATGACGTGCGGTTCGGGCAGGGCTTCCTGTTTGCCCCGCCGCGGCCGTTGCGGCCAGAGGGGGCATCTGCTACCGGCGGGGCTACCCCGAACAAGGAATCCGGCAGTTCCAATGCTCCGAATGGCTCCAGTAACCCCGTTTCCCTCCCCAACCCCGCCGTCGAGCCCGCCATGCGCACGACCGGCAATGCCGCGCTGGCGCGCCGCGCAGCCGGACCGGGCTAGCGGACGCCCGAAAACATGAACTCGCTGCGATTCGCCAAAAGGCTGAGCGAACTCGTGGATGGCGTCGAGGTCATCCTCTCCGATATCTGGGGCGTGGTGCATAACGGGCTCGAGTCGTTTCCCGACGCCTGTCAGGCGCTGCATACCTTTCGTGAGCGCGGCGGCACCGTCATCCTCATCACGAATGCGCCCCGGCCGGCTGACTCGGTGCAACGGCAATTGCGCAAGCTCGGCGTCGCCGACGAAATCTATGACGCGATCGTCAGTTCCGGCGACCTGACCCGGCACTTCGTCGGCGACCACCCCGGCGAGAAGATGTTCTGGCTCGGTCCGGAGCGCGACAGTTCGATCTATCGCGGCCTCGACGCCGTGATCGCCCCGCTGGAGCAGGCCGACTACATCGTCTGCACCGGCCTGTTCGACGATGAAACCGAATCAGCCGAAGACTACCGCGCGATGATGCTGCAGGCGCACGAGCGCAAGCTGCCGCTGGTTTGCGCCAATCCCGACATCGTCGTCGAACGCGGCGACCGGCTGATCTACTGCGCGGGCGCAATCGCCGAACTGTATCGCGAACTCGGCGGCGAGGTGATCTTCTACGGCAAGCCGCACCGGCCGATCTATGAACGCGCGATGGCGCTCGCCGCCGAGCGCCGCGGCAGTCCTGCGCCGCTCGACCGCGTCCTGGCGATCGGGGATTCGGTGCGGACCGACCTGACGGGTGCCCACGGCTTTGGAATCGATTGCCTGTTTGTGACCCGCGGCATCCATTCCGAGGATTTCGAGGGCATCGACCAGCTTGACCCGGCCTCGGTCAAGGAACTGTTTGGCCATCCGCCGAAGGCGCTGATGCGGGAATTGCGCTGGTAGCCCAACGAGAAATGCCCGGGATCGACCCGGGCATTTAAGATTCCGTTGAGCGTTCGAAGTCTTTACGCCGTCGCCATGTCCGGGAAGACCGCCTCGATCTTGGTCTTCAGCGTGGCCGCATTGAACGGCTTGACGATGTAATTGTTGACGCCGGCCTTCTTGGCCGCGATCACGTTCTCGGTCTTGGATTCCGCCGTGATCATGATGAAGGGCGTGGTGGCGAGGTTGGGATCGGCGCGGACTTCCTTGAGCAGGTCGTAGCCGGTCATCGGCTCCATGTTCCAGTCGGAAATCACGAGCCCGTATTTCTTGCCGCGCATCTTGTCCAGCGCCTGTGAACCGTCGCTGGCATCGTCGATGTTGTCGAAGCCGAGTTGCTTCAAAAGATTTCGGATGATGCGGATCATGGTGCCGTAGTCATCGACCACCAGTACCGGCATGGACAAATCAACCGCCATCTTTTCCCCCACTCCAACGCTTACGCCACAAACGATCCGCAGGCCTGCGCGACCCGCAGTCCTCTCCCAACACCTAGCATCAGCCGTTAAACAGCCAGTTAATCGGGGCCGGCTGGATTGCACTCGTTTTGAGCCGACCGGCCCGCTTGACTTGATGGGCAGCGCCGCGTCACGGTCCGGCCGCGTTCGCCGAGGCCTAAGAATTTCTGAAGAATCCCTGAAATGACACCTGAATTTACCGTTATACGGGACACCACCCCTGCCGCCGCGATCCCCCGGGGCGCCGTGGTCGCCATGGGCAACTTCGATGGCGTCCATCTGGGCCACCGCGCCGTGATCGCATCCGCGCTGCGGATGGGCCACGCGCACGGAAAACCGGCATTTGCCGTCACGTTCGAGCCGCATCCCCGCAGCTTTTTCAGTCCGAACAGCCCGCAATTCCGTCTCTCCGACGAGACCAACAAGCTGCGGCTGCTGGCCGGGACCGGGCTCGCCGGCGCCGTGGTGATGACCTTCGACAAATCCCGCGCCGGTACCTCGGCGCAAGATTTCATTCACCATGACCTGATTGAGCGCCTCGGCATTTCAGGAATCGCGGTCGGCTACGACTTTCATTTCGGCAAGGGCCGGGTCGGCTCGCCGGCCCTCCTGGTTAGCGAAGCGCCGCGGCTCGGGATCGAGGTCGACGTCCAGGCCCATGTCGATATCGAGGAGCGGCCGGTTTCCTCCAGCGCGATCCGCATGGCGCTGGCAGAGGGCCAGATCGACGACGCCACCTCGATGCTGGGCGGACCGTGGTTCGTCAGCGGCGAGGTGATCCATGGCGAGAAGCGCGGCCGCGATCTCGGCTATCCCACCGCCAATATCCGCCTCGACAAGAATTGCAGCCTCAAGCACGGCATCTACGCCGTACGGGTCGGCCGCGGGGCTGAACGCTTTGATGCCGTCGCAAGTTTCGGCCGCCGCCCGACCTTCGACAACGGCGCGCCGCTGCTGGAAGTGTTCGTGTTCGACTTTAAGGGCGATCTCTATGGCGTCACGCTCGATGTCGCCTTCATCGGCTTCATCCGCGACGAACTCAAGTTCGACTCAATCGACGCGTTGATTCGGCAGATGGACGACGACAGCGCGCGGGCCCGCGCGGCGCTCGCCGCCGCGCCCGATGCGTTTCCGAAGCTTGGAGCGATCAGTTGACCAGATCCGAAAAGGAAAAAATGCTGGCCGGCGAGCTCTATCGGCCCGACGCAGAGATCGGCGCCGAGCAGGCACAGACCAAGGCCTGGCTGGTCCGCTACAATGCCGCGCTGGCGCAGCCGGTATCCGTACGCCACGCGCTCTTGAGCGAGCGCTTGGGACACGTCGGCCACGGCGCCGTGATCAGGCCGCCGTTCTTCTGCGACTTCGGCTACAACATCAAGGTTGGCGACGGCGTGTTCATGAACTTCAACTGCGTCATCCTCGACGTCGTCGAAGTCAGCATCGGCGACCGCACCCAGATCGGACCGGCCGTCCAGATCTACGCGGCCGATCATCCCCGCGACGCCGAAACCCGCCGCGAGGGCCTCGAATTCGGCCGCCCGGTGCGGATCGGCAAGGACGTCTGGATAGGCGGCGGCGCCATCATCCTGCCCGGCATCACGATCGGCGACGGCGCCATCGTCGGCGCCGGCAGCGTGGTGACGCGCGACGTCGGCGCGGGTGCGACCGTTGCGGGAAACCCGGCCCGAGCAAGGCAAAGGTGACGGCTTAGCGGCCTTCAGGCGAGCAAACGCGGATCAAAGGGCGCTCGAATAATTTCTGCCACCGTCACCATTGCGGCATCCGGATGTGCGGGATTGAGGAGGAAATTATCGCCTTTCCCGCTGATGGCCGAGGGCACCCGCAACAATGCGCTCGTTGTACGATCGAGCCATCGATCGCCGATTTCCCGGCTCGTCAGCGTCTGCGATCGCCAATCCGGCGGTAGCTCGGTGTCGACGGTCTCTAACGCAATATCGTCAGGCACAACGATACGCAGCAGTTGATAGCTGGCCGGTATCAAATCGCGGTCCATGTGGACCAGCATCTCCAGCAGCGCGCTGGATGCATGATCGGCCAATAGACGATCCGCCTGCCCTGCGAATGCCACCGACCCAGCCCTCAAACCGCCAATGCCTGAAAGATCGGAATAGTTCGAGATACGCCAGAGCTCCATATTCCGAGCTCAGGCAAAAATTCCATGATCGATGCGTTCGAGCATCTCTCGAACCACCGCCGTGCCCAGCTCATCCTTCAAGAGGTCGAACGGCTTCTGTCCGGAAAGCGCGGAATTCGACCGCGCCAACCAAGCCTCAGCCTTTTCCCCGTCACCGAAAACGCGCTCGGCAAGCGTTCTGATTTCAAGAAGCCGAACCAGTCCTTCAGGCTCCGGGCCGCCTATCGCAGGTACAATCTCATGCGAAAACACCCGCAATCCCTGCACGGCGTTCAAAAGAACCCTGTGATTAAGATCTCCGTGTCGGCGGAGCTCCTTAAGCTCTTCCAAAACCTCGGCGAGCGATGCGCCCATGAAATTCTCTCCTTTCATCAATAAATTAGCGGCTTTGGAGAAATCCGCAACAGCCCTTTGCCCAACATCCGGGGCTTTGCGATTTTCCCGGTTGGCTGCTATGGAAAGCCCCCATGTTTGCGCGGCGCACCATCAGCATTAGCGGCCCGGCTTCCGCCTGAGCGTTCTGCTCGGCGCAAGACCGGGATTTTCCTG
>PNLC01000398.1 GCA_013822885.1 Bradyrhizobium sp. | reverse complement strand
GCTCGATCAGGACGCGGGTTACCTGCGTGCCGGTCAGCAGCGTGAGATTGGGCCGGTCGAGAAACGGGTAAGTGTAGGCGCGGAAGATGGAGTGACGCCGGCCGTTGCGGATCAGCACGTCCGTGAAGGCGCAGCCGCCATCACCCTCCATCATCTCGCCGTTCGGGCTTGCGAAGGTGGGAATGCCGATCTCTTTCGCGGCGCCGAGCATCGCCACCGCGGCGGGTCCGGGATCGGGCGAGGGTTGCACGAAGACGGGGCCTCCGGTGCCGCGATGGCGCGGATCGGGCGTGCCTTGCCAATTCTCGATCTCCCGGAAGATCTTCGAGACCGCGTCATAGCCCCAGGATTGATCGCCGGTCTCCTGGGCGAAGAAGTCCCAGTCGCTGCGGTGGCCGCGCGCCCACACCATCACGTTGATGCTGGAGCCGCCGCCCAGCACCTTGCCCATCGACATCGGAATGGCGCGGCCGTTCAGATCGGGGTTTGGCTCCGCGACAAAACCCCAGTCGGTCGCGCTGCCGAGGTTGGCCGGCCACGCCGCCGGGTCCATGACGGTCGGCACCTCGTCGCTGCCGCCGGCTTCGATCAGCAGCACCTGGACGGAAGGATTTTCGGCAAGGCGCCGTGCGACGACCGAGCCGGAGCTGCCGGCGCCGCAGACGATGAAGTCGTAGCTGGCGCGGGGACTTTCGCTGAGCCGGCGCTGATTGGCGGCAACGCGGTCCGCAAACTCCGGAAGATCAGAGGGCAGAAAATCATTCATGAGGGTACTCCAAGGCAAGTGGGCGGTGCCGGGAACGCAACGTCCCGGACCGACGCGGGTGGGGAAAGGAAGCAGGCAGCCGCCGGTGGAAGGCCGGGGCCGAGGAACGGCGTCACGGATCGCGCCGTTTTCGCGGTTGAGGTTTCTTGGATTTCCTGGCCGAGCCACATGTCCTGTTGGGCGCGGACGACTCCGTGGCTCGGTAGGGACGGCTTGGGCTAGGGCATGGTCTCCTTTCGGGAAAAGTGGCAGTTCGCATCCGCCACGCGGCGCGAAGCCAATTTATCAGAAATATCAAATCTATCATTATCATCAAATTTATCAAAATAGATCTGCTCCCTCTTGTCAATGGGAGACAAGGTGACGACATTGTGAGGCGTCGGAGCGGGCAGGCGCCCCACGCCGGGGCAGAGATGGAAGGCATGGACAAGGAGATTTTGACGACGGCGGAGGCTGCGAAGATCCTCGGCGTCTCGGTTCGCACCGCGCAGCTTCTGATCGAAGGCGGCTCGATCCCTTCCTGGAAAACCCCGGGAGGCCACCGCCGGGTCTACCGCCGCGACGTTCTCGGGGTGATATCTGGCCCCGGCCAGACGCCGATGTTTGCCTCGGCGCGGGTGATCGTCATCGCGCGCGCGGAACGCATCGCCGATTACGAAGCCGTTCTGGCGAAGGTGAATTACTGCGTCGTCGAGAGTTACACGGACATCTATGCGGCGCTGCTCGCAATCGGCTCCCGGCTGCCGGCCGCCGTCGTGATCGAAGCCGAACAGTCGGGCGCCAGCGGATTGGCCGTGCTGGAGAGCCTGCGCTCCGATCCGGCGCTCGGACGCACCCAGATCCTCGTCGTCGGCCATCCGGCGGCAGCAGAGCGGCAGATCGGCGCGGTCGGCCTCGATACCGGGATGACGCGGTTCATCGGCGGATTGCCCGCGTTGCCGGAGGCGATCAAAGCCGCCATTCGGGGCGCCGTCGAGCACCCCGTTCCGTTTGAGACGCCTCCCTCGTTTCCCTTTCCGGACAATGAGGGCCAGCGGCTGCTCGCGCTCGAACGCTCCGGCCTGGTGGACACGCCGCCGGAGGATGCTTTCGATCGCCTGACCTGGCTGGCGGCGCGCAGTCTCGACGCTCCTGTCGCACTGCTCACGCTGCTCACCCCGACCCGGCAATGGTTCAAGTCGCGCTACGGGCTCGATATGGTCGAGACGCCGCGCGGCTGGGCGTTTTGCAATTACACCATTCTGCAGAAGGGCATCATGGTCGCCGAGAACCTCGCGACCGACCAGCGCTTCGCGGAGAATCCGGCCGTGTCAGGGGAATTGGGGTTTCGATTCTACGCCGGCTGCCCGGTCGTCGATCCCGACGGCTTTACCCTGGGTTCACTTTGCGTGATTGACACCCGGCCGCGCACGCTCGACGCCACCCAGAAGCAGATACTTGCCAATCTCGCCGCGCTCGCCTCGGACGAAATCAAGCTCCGCGCCACGGACCGCCAATTGCGCTGGGCGATCGAGCACGAAACTCCAAAAAGCGGCGCGGCATCAGCGCCAGGCCTGGCCGGCACCAAGCGCGTCCCGGAAAATCAGTAGTTGCCTGCAGGCCGCCGGGAGAACTTGGTTGTGACGACACATCCAGTCCGTAGCCCAGCCGGGCCAACGGATCGTCGCTGCCTCCGGGCTCCAGGCCTGTTCGCTAGATCTGCCGCTCGACCATCTTCAGCTTGAGTTCGGCGATGGCTTCCGACGGGTTGAGGCCCTTCGGGCAGGCTTTTGCGCAGTTCATGATGGTGTGGCAGCGGTAGAGGCGGAACGGGTCTTCGAGGTTGTCGAGCCGCTCGCCGGTGGCTTCGTCACGGGAATCCTTCACCCAGCGCGTTGCCTGAAGCAGCGCGGCGGGGCCCAGGAAGCGGTCGCTGTTCCACCAGTAGCTCGGGCAGGAAGTCGAGCAGCAGGCGCAGAGGATGCACTCATAGAGGCCGTCGAGCTTCTCGCGGTCCTCGTGGCTCTGTTTCCACTCCTTCTGCGGCGTCGGCGTGGTGGTCTTCAGCCACGGCTCGATCGAGGCGTATTGCGCGTAGAAATTGGTGAGATCAGGCACCAGGTCCTTCACGACCGGCTGGTGCGGCAGCGGATTGACCTTCACCGCGCCGTCTTTGACGTCGTGCATCGACTTGGTGCAGGCCAGCGTGTTCTGGCCGTCGATGTTCATGGCGCAGGAACCGCAGACGCCTTCGCGGCAGGAGCGGCGGAAGGTCAGCGTCGGGTCGATATGGTTCTTGATCCAGATCAGGCCGTCCAGCACCATCGGCCCGCAATCGTTGATGTCGACATGATAGGTATCGACGCTCGGGTTTTTGCCGTCGTCCGGATTCCAGCGATACACCCTGAACTCGCGCGTCTCGGTGGCGCCTGAAGGCTTCGGCCAGGCCTTGCCGCCGGTGATCCTCGAATTTTTCGGAAGCGCGAATTCAACCATTATCCTGACCTTTCGTCATTCCGGGGCGGTGCGAAGCATCGAACCCGGAATCTTGAGATTCCGGGTCTGGTGCTGGCGCACCATCCCGGAATGACGGCTGCTGCAGTCGGTTCAATACACCCGCGCCTTCGGCGGAATGTACTGCACGTCGTTCGTCATCGTGTAATCGTGCACCGGGCGGTAATCGATCGTGGTGTTGCCGCGGTCGCCGATCCACGCCAGCGTGTGTTTCATCCAGTTCTTGTCGTCGCGCTCCGAAAAATCCTCGCGCGCATGGGCGCCGCGGCTTTCGGTTCGGTTCGCGGCCGAGTCCATGGTGACGACGGCCTGAACGATCAGATTGTCGAATTCCAGCGTTTCGACCAGGTCGGAATTCCATACCAGTGAGCGATCGGTGGTCGAAACGTCGCCGATGCCGCCATGCACCTTGTGGATCAGGTTCTGCCCTTCGGACAGCACCTCGCCGGTCCGGAACACCGCGCAATTGTTCTGCATCACGTTCTGCATGCTGTCGCGCAGCTTCGCCGTCGGCGTGCCGCCGGAGGCGTAGCGGTAATGATCCAGCCGTCCGAGCGCGATATCTGAGGAATCCTTCGGCAGGTCCGGCTGCTTGCCATTCGGCGTCAGCTTTTCCGCAAGCCGCAGGGCTGCGGCGCGGCCGAACACCACGAGGTCGATCAGCGAGTTCGAGCCGAGGCGGTTGGCGCCGTGCACGGAGACGCAGGCAGCCTCCCCGATCGCCATCAGGCCCGGCACCACGGCGTTGTCGTCGCCGTCCTTCTTGGTCAGCACTTCGCCGCGATAATTGGTGGGGATGCCGCCCATGTTGTAGTGCACGGTCGGCGTGATCGGGATCGGCTCGCGGGTGACGTCGACATTGGCGAAGATCTTGGCCGATTCGGAAATGCCCGGCAGCCGCTCGTTCAGCACCTTCGGATCGAGGTGATCGAGGTGCAGGTAGATGTGGTCCTTTTTCTTGCCGACGCCGCGGCCCTCGCGCATTTCGATAGTCATCGCACGCGAGACGACGTCGCGGGAGGCGAGGTCCTTGGCCGATGGGGCGTAGCGCTCCATGAAGCGCTCGCCCTCGGCATTGACGAGATAGCCGCCTTCGCCGCGCGCGCCTTCGGTGACGAGGCAGCCCGAGCCGTAGATGCCGGTCGGGTGGAACTGGACGAATTCCATGTCCTGCAGCGGCAGGCCGGCGCGCAGCACCATGCCGCCGCCGTCCCCGGTGCAGGTGTGCGCCGAGGTGCAGGAGGCGTAGGCGCGGCCGTAGCCGCCGGTGGCGAGGATCGTGGTCTGGGCGCGAAAACGGTGCAGCGTGCCGTCGTCGAGCTTGAGCGCGATGACGCCGCGGCAGACGCCCTGGTCGTCCATGATCAAGTCGATGGCGAAGAACTCGATGTAGAATTCGGCCGCA
>PNLC01000397.1 GCA_013822885.1 Bradyrhizobium sp. | reverse complement strand
TTCAAGGCATCCAGTTCGGTTGGATCAAGAGCACGCGCGAATTATGGGACTCCGCAATGAGCCTTGCGGAAAGCAGCGTCCGGCTCGATCCCCGTTCATCCTTTGCGTTCCAGATTCTGGCCTATCTGCACGCGATAGAAGGGCATCACGAGGCGGCAATGGATGCCGCAAAGCGGGCGGTCGGGCTCAATCCGTACGACATGGGCGCGCGCGGCGTGCTTGGATTTTGTCATCTGATGAGCGGTGAACACCGACAAGCCATCGAACTGTTCACGATGGCGGCGCAGCGCGGCAACAGCGATCCGCGCTACCAATGGGCCGCCGTGAACGCCTTCAGCCATTACCTGCTCGGCCAATATGACGCTTCGCTGTCATGGGCGCGCGAGGCGCTGTACGCCAATCCCAATCATCTGCAGGCACTCACGATACGTTCGGCGGCGCTGGCGCAACTGGGACGAACCGACGAGGCGGCGAGTGCGGCCAGGGTCGTGCTGAGCAACTACCCGGGCCTGACCATCGAACGCTACTTGCGGAATTTTCACTGGAAGTCGCAGGCCGACATCGCGCATTTCCGCGACGGCCTCGTGAAGGCCGGCATTCCCTTCGGCCGGTTGACGCTGGTCGAGTCCTCGCCAAGGCTCGCCGCAGATTCCTGAATAGCGAGTGAGGCCGTCGGTTGACACCGCATCGAATCCCGCCAAGACTTCCCTGCACGCTAAAGTAGTTGCCGCCAAATTGCGTTTCCCCGCGCTCCCGGTCGGAGCGGATGTTTTTTGTTTGATATTGCATGCTCTTGAGGATGATCCATGCCTGACGACCGCATCGGTGCCGCTCCGGGCGCCAAGCCTGCCGGGCAAATTCCCGTTTCAACCAATAATCCCTGCCCGTTTTTGCGTGCACTGGTCGCCAACGGCTATGTCGGCGGCCACATCGTGCCGCTGTCGAAACTGTCCGAAATCGTCGGCGACGCAAGCGGGCAAACCGGCTTCGGCAAAAAGAAGGTGTGGCTGGCAACCTGGCTGGTCGCCGTCATCGCCAATGGTCTCGGGCCGCTGCGTGTGTTGAAGAGCGCAACCTCCGGCGCCGTTCTCGACGAGTTGCGTGATGGCCCGCTCGACAAGCACGGCGGCGGCTCGCGCATTCTCGACGCCGATGCGAAGGTTCACGAGGATGAAATCGCCCGGTTCGCCGGCTTCGGCAAGGACCGCAAGGATCCAGCCGGGGGCACCGAGCGCGGGCTGACGGGTGAAGAGATCGACACCTTCATGAAGGCGAATATCAAGCGCGACGGCGATGCGGCGCGCTGGTACTACCCCATCCTGATGAAGGGCGAGTGGCCCGTGCTGTTGAAAATCCTCGGCAAGGGCGAAGGCAGCGAGCGTTACCTCAGCGTCGCCGAAGTCAGAACCCTGTTCGTCGAGAAGCGACTGCCGGAGCGGATCACCGCGCGGCTGCCGAAGCCTGCGGCAGGTTAGGGCTCACTTGAACAGCGGCGTGCCCGGCACGAAGGCATCGAACGCCGCCCAGAACTGTCCGCGATAGCGATCCTGCTCCTGCAGGATCTCGTGCTTCGAGCCCGCGATCACCAGATGCGAGCCGGCGCGCAGATGATAAGCGAACTCCTCGATCGCCGCGGTCGAGACGATTGTGTCGTTGCTGGCGGCCAGCATCAGGATCGGCTGGCGGATTTCGGAGGGGTAGCTCGCGCCGCGAAAGGTATGCATTGCCCGGAAAGCGGTATCGGCCCAGGCCACCGTCGGCGAGCCGATGCCCAGCGTCGGATCTTCCTCCAGGATCGCAGCGTTGCGGGCGTAGCGCACGGGATCGCCGGTGAAGGGATTGTTGACGAAGGATTGCGTGCCGGTCAGCGCGTCGTTGCCGCCGGGCACGTAACGGCCGCCCTGCCCGGTCAACCGCATGATTCGCAGCAGCGCACGCGCCGGAAACGCGGTCGTGCGGCCCGGCAGATCGATCATCGGTGCAGACAGCACCATACGGTCGAACCAGCGTTTTCCCGCATGTGCAACCCGCAGCATTACCGCCCCGCCCATCGAATGCGCCAGCGCGAAATAGGGCGGCGGGCAGTCCGGCAGCACCACCTGCTGCACGAAGGTCTCGACGTCGACTTCGAAATCGGAGAAGTCGCGCACATAGCCCTTGCGCGGATCGCGCAGGCGGCGCGACGAATGCCCCTGGCCGCGCCAGTCGATCATCGCGACCGCAAAACCGCGATCGCGCAGGTCGCGCACCGTCTCGAAATACTTTTCGATCATCTCACTGCGCCCGGTGAAGACGCAGACCGTGCCCTTGCGCCCCGCCGGCGGAGCCCAGCGCGCGAAGCGCAACTCGGCACCGTCTGGGGTCTTGATCGTGCCCGACACGACGTCCTCCGGAACCGGATTGGCGGGGATGGAGACGAGCGTCATGAGGAGGAACCGGCTAGGTGAAAAGGGCAGGAAATCAAGGCGGGAGCGCTAAAAAAGGCGCCTGTTTCGCCCCTCTTGAACGCCGTTTCACCCCTCCCATATCATTTTCGTGCAGGCCGCTACCAGTGTTTCGGAACCGAGACGCAATGGCTGCACGAAGACGAGGCCCGGCCCGATGGCGGGCGGGTCACTTGAAACAGTCGCTCAATGGAGGACTACCCATGCGTACCTACGATCTGACCCCGTTCTATCGTTCCACCGTCGGCTTCGACCGCTTCTTCAACCTGCTTGACCAGGCCACCGCGGACGGCAGCCCCGGCTACCCCCCCTACAACATCGAGCGCACCGGCGAGAACGCCTACCGCATCAGCGTTGCGGTCTCCGGCTTTTCGCAAGGCGAGCTTTCGATCGTCGCGAAGGAAAACACGCTGACGATCAAGGGCGAGAAAACCGCCAACGAGAACGGCAAGGACAATTCCGAAGTGCTCTACCGCGGCATCGCGGCACGTGCCTTCGAGCGCGCATTCCAGCTTGCCGATTTCGTGCAGGTGAAGGACGCCTCGCTCGAGAACGGCCTGCTCCACGTCGATCTCGTTCGCGAGATCCCCGAGGCCAAGAAGCCCCGCAGCATTCCGATCAACTCCGGCGCCAAAGCCCCGCAGGTGGTCGACGCCTCGGTCGCGGCCTAACGCAACTCAGTTCTTCGGCCGATATTGGCTGAATGCGAAACGCCCCGGGCAACCGGGGCGTTTTTTGTTTCAGTGCGTAGGTCGGAGCCTGCTTACTCCAGCCCCTGCGGCTTCGGCATCTCTTCCGTCGGCGCGATTTGCGGAGCGGGCTTCTCCGGGGCGGAGCCGGTCGTTACCGCGGGAGGGACCGCAGCCTGAACCTCTGCAGGCTTTGGCAAGGGCGCCGCCACTTGCTTCACAGGTTCGGGCGCCGCTGGCCTGTTGGCGGCAAGCGGCTTGGCCTTCGGCACCGGCACGGCGGTTGCGACCTTAGGGCCTGAGCGCGGCGAAACAGCCGCATGGGCCAGTGGCGGGGCCGCAGGAGGCGCCTCAATGACCCGCGACTCCTCTAGGAAATTCCCGCCCATCCGATAGGCCGGCATGAAGCGGATGATGCGGCCGTTGCGGGCGTCGATGACCAGTCGGCCATCCTCGCCGCCGCGGTCGAGCACCGCGATCGTGTAGACGAAGCCGCGCAGGCGCGGGATGCCAAGCGGCGAGAAGCCGTTATCGCGCAGCACGGCATAGACCTCTGTCGAGGGCAGCAGGCTCGGACCGTAACCGTACCGCGGCCCGGGAATTTCACGCGGGGCCACGGCGTAGGGCGCGTCGAAGTCCGACGCCGCCACGTAGCGCCCGTTTCCATAGGGCCCCAGCACCTGCGCCTGCGCGCCGGCCGCAAGCAGCACCAGGCCCGCCGCCAAAGATCCCGTGAACAACTTCATTCGCGAATGCTCCTGTAAGCCCCTGTGCCTCCGGCCTCGCCGCGTGCGTTTCAGCTCCTTCGCCGGCCGGCCGTGGCTGAATCTCCCCGCGAAATCCGGAGGACCTTGGGCCAGATCGGGGCACGTTCGCCGCAAATCCGGGGTCGGGGTTTTTCCCTACTGAGATCAGCGGAAAAGCATGCGGGCGAGGACTTTCACGCGCTTGTGTGATAGACAAAAATTTGGCATGGTCGGAGTTAGGACAGTATCACTGTCTTAATTGCGGAGCGGTCCGGCACGGGGATTGCAACGAACCGTGGTGCCACGAGCTCCAGGGCAGTGCAGGCAAGGCCGTTCCTCAGGGACGATGAACGCCCAGGCCTGAATTTAAGAAATTGCGGCTCGCGGCGGACGAGCGGTGGCCCGGTGGGTGCCGCAAGCGCCCAAGGTGCGCCGACGATGCGGCGAGGCCCTTAGCCTGATTGAGAGGAATGCGATGAGCGGGTCGGAATTCGAGCGCGAAAATATCGTGACAGAAATGCTGTCGACGACCGCGGCTACGAAACCGGCCGACACTACGCTCGAAGATTCTCCGCGCGAGCACAATTGGCGTCCGAAAGCCGAGGGCCTTTACGACCCCAGCCTGGAAAAGGATTCCTGCGGCGTCGGCTTCATCGCCAACATCAAGGGCAAGAAGTCGCACCAGATCGTCTCCGATGCGATCAGCATTCTCTGCAATCTCGAGCATCGCGGCGCGGTCGGCGCCGATCCGCGTGCCGGCGACGGCGCCGGCATTCTCGTGCAGATTCCGCACG
>PNLC01000396.1 GCA_013822885.1 Bradyrhizobium sp. | reverse complement strand
CTTCTCCTTTCGGCCGGGCCGCCGGGCGCGTTGATGCCGCGACCGTCGACGCCGGTCTGCGCTCCTACATGCTGCGCATCTACAACTACATGAGCATCGGCCTGGCCATCACCGGCTTGGCGGCGCTCGGCGTCTACATGGCCGCCGTGACCACCGATCAGGCCGGCGCCGCGGCCAAGTTTGGCAACGCCTTCCTGACGCCGTTCGGCTACGCGATGTACGTCAGCCCGCTTAAATGGCTGTTCATCCTCGCGCCGCTTGTCATGGTGTTCGCGATCTCGTTCGGCATCAACCGGCTGCGGCCCGCGACGGCACAATTGCTGTTTTGGGCGTTCGCGGCACTGATGGGCATTTCGCTGTCGTCGATCTTCCTGGTGTATACGCACACCTCGATCGTACGGGTGTTCTTCATCACCGCGGCAACCTTCGGCGCGCTGAGCCTCTACGGCTACACCACCAAGCGTGACATGAGCGGCATGGCGTCGTTCCTGTTCATGGGCCTGATCGGCGTCATCATCGCGAGCGTGGTCAACCTGTTCCTGGCGAGCTCGATGCTGCAGTTCATCGTCTCGGTGGTCGGCGTGCTGGTGTTTGCGGGCCTCACCGCCTGGGATACCCAGCGGCTGAAGAACGACTACATCTACGGCTACGCCTCGGAAGGTGGCGAAATGGCGGAGAAGGCAGCGATCAGCGGCGCGCTGTCGCTCTACCTGAACTTCATCAACTTGTTCACGCTGCTGCTGCAGCTGCTTGGACAGCGCGAATAGGCGCTACCGCCAAAACACAAGTATTCCAGCCCCGGCCTCGCGGCCGGGGCTTTTCTTTTGCCGGCAGCAAAAATATTCTGTCGGCCATGTCCGCTCCCGAAATCCGGCCTGCCACCGAGGCCGACCTCCCCGCCATCACAGAAATCTACGAGCACGCCGTGCGCTACGGCACGGCGACGTTCGAACTGATCCCGCCCGACCTCGCCGAGATGACCCGGCGGTTCAGGGCTCTGATGGATGACGGCTTTCCCTATCTCGTCGCCGCCCTCGAAGGCACCGTCGTCGGGTATGCCTATGCCGGGCCGTACCGGCCGCGGCCGGCCTATCGTTTCACGGTGGAAAATTCGGTCTATCTGCAACCGGCCACCCACCGCCGCGGCATCGGCCTGCAGCTGTTGCAGCGGCTGATCGACGAGTGCGAGGCGCGCGGCTACCGGCAGATGATCGCGGTCATCGGCGATTCCGCCAATGCCGGCTCGATCGGCGTTCACGCCAGAACCGGCTTTCAGATGATCGGGACGCACCCCAGTGTCGGCTTCAAGTTCGGCCGCTGGCTCGATACCGTGATGATGCAGCGGGCGCTGGGGGAAGGCGCAACCACGGTGCCGGGGGAGTCTAAGGCCGGCTAAACCAGCGCCAGCTTGCGGTCGATCACCAGCAGGACGCGTTCGAGTTCGTGACCGCGGCGCAGGATCAGGCCGGTCGCCGATATCACGCTGTACATACCCTGCTTGCGCGCCAGCCGCGGATCCTTCTCGATGCGATAGATCGGCACTTCCGAGGCGCGGCGGAACACCGAGAACACCGCACGGTCCTTCAGGAAGTCGATCGCATAGTCGCGCCACTCGCCGTCGGCAACCATGCGTCCGTACAGATTGAGGATTCGGTTGAGTTCGAGACGATTGAATGTGACGCGATTCGGCGGCGGGTTTGCGGCGGCGGCGCGCGCCACCCCGCGGCTCTCGCTTGGATCGGTGTCCTCCGATATCGAGCTCATGGAGCGCCCTCCTGTCATCTATTGTACATGATCGCGCTAACCGCACGTCGCCGCAAGTGGGTTGTAAAATCGAAGGAAACCGCCGCCAGGCGGCGAAACTGGCAGAAAATTTCGAGTCACGGGATCGTTAGCGGAATCTTATTGCTGCCCCACTTCCGCCAAGCGCCCGCCCCGCTGGCCTGCGATAAGATAATCCTGCGTTGGCCCGGTCCTTTCGGTTCCGGATTCCTCAGCCCCCAGCCCCCCGGGGCCGTCGGGATCGGGCCTGTTCGCAGAGGGAGTTAATCCCGATACTGGGCCAACGAGAGTTGGTCCTTTTTCGTTTGTGGGGCCGGCTTCGCCACCGTAGCGCGTGCGCGCGTTTCAAGCTCGCCGGCTGCAGCGACATCCCTTCCAAGAAATTCCGAAAAACCTAACGCAGCGCGGTGTAAGCGGCACCTAACATGGCGCCCGGCTTTTCGCGACTGCCGTCCTGGACATAGACCACAGCGGCGTCAACGCCGTCGCGGGAAATATTTTCGAGTGGCACCGTCCAGCTTCCCGCGCTGCCGTTCCAATCGCCCACCTTCAGCAGGTTACGCACCACGTTGTGGTAGGTGACCTCCTGGCCGCGATTCTCGCCGCGCCCTATCATGATCGGGATCGCCTTCGAGACCGAACATATCCAGACTTCGCCGCGGGCCGCCGCGGACGGCACTTTGCTCGCCGCCACCGAGACGTTGAGCAGCTTGCCCGACAACGTCATCGTCACCGGCACCGACATCACGCCGGCGGCCTTGCTCGTATCCTTGATCGCGCCTTCGATGCTGGCGCGATCGCTGCCGATCACCTGCGTCGAACCGTTGACGACCACCTGCGGCGTGTAGAGATTGCGATCACCGCGGACATGGGAATAGGCCTTCTGACGCGCGCTGAAGCGCTTGTCCGCCAGCGTGTCTTTCCAGCCGAGGTAATCCCAATAGTCGATCGGCAGGCTCAGCGCGATCACGGACGGATCCTTGGCGAGTTCGCCGATGATCTGGTCGGCCGGCGGGCACGACGAGCAGCCCTGCGAGGTAAACAGCTCAACCACCGCGCGTGGCTCGGCATGAGCAGGACGGATAACGGCGACGATGGCGCAGACACCGAGCGCGCCGGACCATCGCGAAATACAACTATAAGCCATCATCGCTGTCATGCTGCGGACCGGCGGTGGCGATTTTCCGTATTTGTACGGGGCATGATTTGATCCCAAAAGGCGCGCCCCCAAACGCGCGAAAGCGGCCTTCTCTTAGGCCGCCTTCCTGTTGCTCGCTACTCACTTCGAAGTGACACTGATCACAAAACCGCGTCAGGCGGCCAGCTTGCGCAGCACATAGTGCAGAATGCCGCCGTTCCGGTAGTATTCGAGTTCGTCGAGGGTGTCGATGCGACACAGCAGCGGCACGCGCTGCAACGAACCATCGCCCGAAACGATTTCGGCCGTCAGGGTCTGGCGCGGCTTCAGGTCGCCCTGCAACCCACGGATGGTCACCTTCTCGTCGCCCTTGAGGCCGAGCGACGTCCAGGATGTGCCGTCCTCGAAGGTCAGCGGCAGCACGCCCATGCCGACCAGGTTGGAGCGATGGATGCGCTCGAAGCTCTGGCAGATCACGGCGCGAACGCCGAGCAGACGCGTGCCCTTGGCGGCCCAGTCGCGCGACGAGCCATTGCCGTATTCGGCGCCGGCGAACACCACCAGTGGCACGCCTTCCGCCTGATACTTCATCGCGGCGTCGTAGATCGGCATCTGCTCGCCGTCAGGCCAGTGCTTGGTAAGGCCGCCTTCCGGAATGTTGCCGTCGGCGCCTTTCAGCATGAAGTTCTTGATGCGGATGTTGGCGAACGTGCCGCGCATCATGATCTCGTGGTTGCCGCGCCGCGTGCCGTACTGGTTGAAGTCGGCCGGACGCACCTGGTGCTCGCTGAGGAATTGTCCGGCGGGCGAGGTCAGCTTGATCGAGCCGGCCGGCGAAATGTGGTCGGTGGTGATCTTGTCTCCGAACATCGCCAGGATCCGCGCGTCGACCACGTCTGCGATCGGCTCCGGCTCCTTCTTCATGCCTTCGAAGTAAGGCGGGTTCTGCACATAGGTCGAGCTCATGTTCCAGCGATAGGTCTCGCTTTCCGTGGTCTTGATCTTGCGCCAGTTGGTGTCGCCCTTGAAGACGTCGGCGTACTTCTTCTTGAAGATCGTCGCGGTCACGAACTTCTTCATGTAGGCGTTGATTTCCTTGGTGGTCGGCCAGATGTCCTTCAGGAAGACCGGCTTGCCGTCCTTGCCGATGCCGATCGGCTCGACCGAGAGATCCTTGGTCACGGTGCCCGCCAGTGCATAGGCCACGACCAGCGGCGGCGAGGCCAGATAATTCGCCTGCACGTCCGGGCTGACGCGGCCTTCGAAGTTGCGGTTGCCCGACAGCACGGCGGCGGCGACGATGCCGTTGTCGTTGATCGACTTCGAAATCTCCTCCGGCAGCGGGCCGGAGTTGCCGATGCAGGTGGTGCAGCCGAAGCCGACCAGGTTGAAGCCGACCTTGTCGAGATCCTTCTGCAGTCCGGAATTGGAAAGATATTCTGCGACCACCTGGCTGCCCGGCGCCAGCGAGGTCTTCACCCACGGCTTGGCCTTCAGCCCCTTGGCAGCGGCGTTGCGCGCCAGCAGGCCCGCGCCGATCAGGACGCTCGGATTCGAGGTGTTGGTGCAGGAGGTGATGGCGGCGATCACCACGTCGCCATGGCCGAGATCGAAATCGCGGTTCTCGACGGGATAGCGCTGCGATTCACCGTCGGGCTTCTTGTATTCGCCGGCGAGCGCGGTGGCGAAGCCGGTGGAAACGGCCGGCAGGGCAACGCGGCCTTCGGGACGCTTCGGTCCGGCCATCGAGGGCA
>PNLC01000395.1 GCA_013822885.1 Bradyrhizobium sp. | reverse complement strand
ACGGCGCCGAGCGCGCTCGAATACGGATAGAATGTGAGCTTTGCACCAAGGGTGCGCTCGCGCGAAACCCACAGCCAGTCGGAGACGATGATATCGGCGTTGCCGGCGCGAAGCGCGATCTTGCCCGCCTCGGGGCTTGCGAGTTCAACCACCTGGACGGAGAGATCGGCCTGCTTGTCCAGACCATGCGCGCGGATCACCGCAAGTTCCCAGGCGAACGTTCCGGTTTTTTGCACCGCAACCCGCACGGTATCAGCGCCGAAGCACGCCCCAACTGGCGCAAAGGCCAGGATGACCGCAGCCAGCGACATGCGAATGCAATGTGCCATGGGTGCCTTGAGCGCGCTTTGCAAACATCTTTTCAGCAGGATTGTCATAGCATAGCTTTCACCCTTCGCAGCCAGAGGGAAGAACATGACAGTTGTCGGATCGGTACGACGTATTGTCGCCGCGTCGGCGGTGCTGATGGTGACGGCGGCGTTTGCGCGGGCCGAAGACCTCAACGACTATCCGACGTCGGCGCGCGCCGAATACGTCTTTGGCTGCATGAAGGCGAATGGCGAGACGCGGCAGGCGATCGAACAGTGCTCCTGTTCGATCGACATCATCGCATCGCTCCTGCCTTATGCGCGCTATGTCACAGCCGAAACGGTTATGAGCATGTCGCAGGTTCGGAGCGATCTAGGTGCACCGTTCCGCACGTCCGCGCAGGCGGCTGGTGCACTCAACGATCTCAGGCGCGCGCAGGCCGAAGCTGAAGTGAGATGTTTCTAGCGCTTGCATATTCGATGCCGCATGCCGCGGCGCCTCACATGCCGGAATCCTCGACGTTCCATTCCTTCTGGAACACGTGGCCCTCGGTATCCCTGGCCTCGGCCCGGAAACGCTTCGCGCCATTCGACGCATAGGTGAACCGGATATTGGGATCTTCCGAAATCGAGATCCCGCCTTCCATCGCCAGCACCAGGCTGTCGTCCTGCCACAGCCGTAACTCGTTGACGAAGAAGGCCGGGATGTAGAGCTGCGTGACCTGATCCATCTGCAGGCCGGAATGGCTGGGATGACCGATCATGATCTGCGCCTCGCGCGTGCCGCTGGCGGGGCCCTGGCCAGATCGTGCGAATTGGCGGTATCGCATCTGGCCGAGCCGGTTCTTGGCTTCTACGGCGTTCTTGGCGGCGGGGGCGGAGCAACCGCCGGAAGCCTTCACGTAAGTCTTCGTCATGTAGAGCTTGCCGTCGCTCAGCTCGGCCACGGCATGGACGTCGGTGTAGTTGTTGACGCGAACGCGCGTCGAGATTTCCGTCACGTTGGCGTCCGGTCCCAGTTCGAACTTCGCCGCCATCGGCGCCGGGTTCTGATCGATGACCAGCGTGATCCGCAGCACGCGCCTGTTGTCGCCGGGCGAAAGCCGGGTGCGCAGGGTGACGGGAACGATCGCCGCGTCTTCGGCGCGGTACGGCATCTCGATGCCGATCACCTCGGCGCCGTCGTTCATCGGACGGTTGTTGAAGATGTCCTGGACGAGGCCAGGCCATGGATCGTTGGCCCCGGGCGTTGCTGCGGGCGCAATTTGCGCGCCGAGCACAATGGCGCTGCAGAGCGCGCTGGCGACGAAGAAGAGGCGGAAACGACGTCCAGGCATGGCGGCGATCCTTCGCTGGGCCAAGTCAACATAGAGCATTGGGCCGGCTATTCCCATTCAATTTCCGAATATGCCGATGTTGCATTGCGCGCGTTGTAATCCTCGAACAGTTGCCAAACTGGCCGCTCCGAGGCGGCGGCGGTGCTGGCGGCGGCCGTTATCGGTTCGCCGCGGGCGATGAGGGCGCGAATATCCGCCGCCAATTTCGTGAGGTAGCGGCGCTGGTCGGCAAGTGCCCCCGGCCATTCGCTCACCGGCCCGTGACCGGGAACCACGCGTTGGGCGGGAAGGGTGCCGAGTTCGTCGGTCACCTTCAGCCAGCCGCGAAGGCTGCCATCCAGCACTGGAATGTGCGCGAGGAACAGGAGATCGCCTGCGAACAGGGTGCCGGTTTGCTCGTCGAGCACGGTGAGATCATTGTCGCTGTGCGCGGTCGGCCAGGAAGTGACCGTCAGCGTGCGCGAGCCGAGGTCGAGTTTTGTGGTGCCGTCGACGAGGAGGGTGGGCGCAATCATACGCACCCCCTCCATTAGCTGCTCGCCCATGATCCGGCGGAATGCGTCGGTGTAGAATGGTCCACGCACGGCCAGCGCCTGCGGCAGGTTCCAATGGCCGACGAACACGGTTCCGCTGCCCACGAATGCCGCGTTGCCAAAGACGTGGTCTGGATGGCCGTGCGTATTGATGACGTACCGGATCGGCTTGTCGGTGCGGGCGCGGATCGCCGCCAATAGCCTCTCGCCTTCGCGAACGCTGCCGCCGGTGTCGATCACCGCCACCGCCTTGTCACCGACGATGAACCCGACATTGGCGGTCGCGCCGTCGTTCTCGCGGGTCATCAGCGCGACCTCGCCGACATGCACGAATATTTTCGGCGCGACTTCGCTCACAGGCAATTCCTGTTCCTGTGCCCGCGCTAGGGTCGATGTGCCGAGCACAACAAGCAGAGCGAGAACCGAAACGCCATGCGCCATGTTTCTGCCTCAGTCCCTACCCGGATCGACATCGGTAGCTTGGTCTTCTCCGTCAAGGCAGGTTGCGCCGCAGCAAGCAACGCGAAGCCGCCACGAGGATTATCCCTGTTGCACGCCATAGCCCACTGCGCAATCGTTGGCACCGGCCGTGTTGATCGAGAGGAGATCGCGATGAAAAATATTGCGCGGCGTCGCGGCTTGCTGCTGCCGCTGATGGCGATCGCAGCGGTGCTTGCCGGCGGCGGCATTTGCCTAGCGCAGAGCAGTGGCGGCGCCGGCGTGTCGATCGAACTCGTCGATCCCAAGGTGCTGAGAGTATGTGCTGACCCGCACAATTTGCCGTTTTCGAACGACAAGGGTGAGGGATTCGAGAACAAGCTTGGCGAACTGTTCGCGGAAAAGCTGCAGAAAAAACTCGACTACATGTACTATCCGCAAGCGACCGGGTTCGTCCGGATGACGCTTGCCGCACATCGCTGCGACGTCATCATGGGATTTCCGCAAGGCGACGACATGGTCCAGGGCACCAACCCCTATTACCGGACGGCGTACGCGCTGGTCGCCAAGCCTGGCAGCGGCCTTGAAGACGTCGTGACGCTCGGGGACAGCCGCTTGAAGGGCAAGCATATCGGCATTGTCGCCGGCACGCCGCCCGCTACCAATATGACCGTCAATGGGCTGATGGCGGACGCCAGGCCCTATCCGCTGGTGGTCGATACCCGCATCGAGTCATCGGCGGAAACCATGATCAACGACCTGACGTCGGGAAAGATCGACGCCGCCATCCTGTGGGGACCGTTGGCTGGTTTCTATGCCAGGAAGACCAATCCGCCGCTTCACGTCACACCGCTTGTCAAGGAAACCACCGGGCCGCGGCTGGTCTATCGCATCGGCATGGGCGTCCGCGGGGCCGATCAGAACTGGAAACGGCAGCTCAATGGTCTGATCCAGGACAACCAGCCGGCCATCAACAAGATCCTGCTCGACTTCGGCGTTCCCCTGCTCGACGAGAATAACCGGCCGATCGGTGCGGAGACGGCGACGAAGTCACCATGATGCGGCGGCTAGCGTGGGTGGTCGTTGCGGCCCTCGCGCTCGCAGGCGAGGTTTTCGCGCAGCAGAGCGTGGCGGAGCCCGACGGGTATCGCACCGACGAGTATCGCGCGCCAGTTCCGGCAACCCTCAAAGGCGCGCGCGTTCTGACGACCGCGGATGCCGAAGCGATCTGGCGCAGCGGCACGGGAGTTTTCATCGACGTGCTGCCGCGTGCGCCAAAGCCGCCAAATCTTCCTGCGGGTACGGTGTGGCGCGACAAGCCGCGGTTCAACATTCCCGGCAGCGTCTGGCTCCCCGACACCGGCTACGGCAAGCTGGCGGAGGCAACCGAGGACTATCTGCGGCGTGGGCTGGACCGGGCGTCCGGCGGCCACAAGGCCGCGTTGCTCGTGATCTACTGCCAGGAAGATTGCTGGATGTCCTGGAACGCGGCAAAACGCGTGCTGTCCTACGGCTATTCCAACGTCGCCTGGTATCCCGACGGGACCGAAGGCTGGGAGCGCGCCAAACTGCCGGTCGTGGAATCGCAGCCGGAGCCGAGGGCGGATGAAGAAAAAGCAAATGCAGGCAAGTGAGGAAACGGTGTCCGACTTGCCCGTTCGCTACTCCATCTCCTGCTGGATCACGCGGCCGAGCGCGAACAGGCGCTGGTCGATCGCGGTCGGCACTTCGCAGACGAATTTCACCACGCGCTGCCGTTCCTCGAAAATCCGGGTTTGCCAGACCAGCTGATTGCCGAGCTCTTCGATCTTGGACTGATCCGGCGCAGATGATCCCTGCAGCGCCTGCATCGCGGTCGCATCGGCTTGGATCTTCTCCGCGGCCGTGCGTTGCTTGCGCGTGATCCGCTCCAATCCGCTCATCACCGACGAGCGCTGGCCGTTGAGGGTATCGAACAGGCCGGTGAACAGCAGCTTGCCTGCCGTGGTCTTGTCGGCCGAGCTTCCAAGAAATTCGGCGATCGCCTTCTGGGCGTCCTCGAGCGGCGTCCGCCTGGCC
>PNLC01000394.1 GCA_013822885.1 Bradyrhizobium sp. | reverse complement strand
AGCATAATGCGCGGTGTATTTCGCGGCAGGCTTTAGGCCGGCCTTCTTGAGCACATCGGCGAGTGGCACACCGGTCCATTCCGCGCAACCGGCGCCGCCGTTGGTCCACTGGTTGCCGCGCGCCGGCGGCGAGAAACCCGCACGGCCATTGCCACCGCACTCCAGCACCATGCGCCGCGTCACCGCCTTGTATTTCGATTTCAGCTCGCCCAGCGTGATCTCGATCTTGTTGTTGACCTCGCCGTCGATGGTGATTTTCCAGTCGTCGGGGTTTTTTGTCTCCTCGGGTATCTGCCCGTTGTTGCGGATATAGAATTTCTCGATCGGCGTGGTGTCGTCATCGAGCAGGCTTTCAGGCGTCTCGGCGACCAGCGGCTTTTCGCCGAGCACGACGAGCCCTTCGTTCTTGCCCGGGAATTTCAGGAGTTGCGGTCCCTTCGCTGCGGGCGCGGCGGCCGGAGCAGCCTGGGCATGCGCTTGAGGAATTCCGCTGCCGCCTCCGGAGAACGGCAGCGCGCCGCCGATGATGGCGCCTGTCACAGCCAGGCCTGAACTGCCTAGAAACCTGCGCCGGCTGACATCCATATCGTTGCCGTTGGAACTCCCCTTGTCCCGCATCATCGTATTCCTCCCTGTTGCCCGCTCCCGAGCTTTCGTGGCCGGATTTCTCTCCGGGAAACCGACAGGCAGGAGTATTCGCCGTTTGCGGCCTGGCTGCAAGAACCCCCGCAAGCTGCGGTCGTGGACCGAGATTCGTGGTGCCGCCGCGCACGCCCGCCGCTCCCAATCAGAAGCAGGCGCCAAGGATCTTGATGCGGCAGGATTGAACGGTTGTCTTTTGCTTTGCCCCGGTGGCAGGCTTTTTGGCCGTGGCACTCGGCGGCTTTTCATAATCGCCAGCGATCACCATGGCCCAATAAGTGCGGGAGTTGGGGCTCCGTGCGCTGGCAACACCTACGCGCGAGGCCTTGGGGAGCAGCAGGTTCTTTCGATGGCCCGATGAGTCAATCCACTGGCCGAGCGTTTTCTGAAAACTATCGTAGCCGTAAGCGATGTTTTCCGCAGCGCGCCCGGCTCGCGCTGGCGCGACCCGCGAGTTGAAGGATCCGAGAACCTCGTGGTCGAGCTTTTCCCTGGCGGCCATCGCCTTTGCCTGATCGAGCGCAATGCGATTCAGCGTCGAATCCATGGTGACGCGTCCCTCGCCATGCTTGAGGCGAAAATCGGAAATCAGTTCTGCGGGAGAGGCTGCCAGAGCTGCCGGGCTGTAATAAGCCAGCGGCAAGAACAGCAGAACGGCGAAAAGTATTTTCGACAATAGTATCGGTCTCCCAGGAATTCCTCGGCTTGAACCTCCCGCTGCTCGTCAGCGGCTGACGCAGAATACCTTTTCTGCTGCGACTATCCAACATTGCCGGACGAGCTTCGGAGTCAGGCGGGTTTCGGTGCTCGAAGCGCATATAGCCTTTGGTACACCATCTGCTCGGGCATCCAATCAAGCAGGGTGTGCGCAAGCGGCAGCTTGATCAGGTTGGCGATGATCCTGGATGACGGCGGGTGCCAGTAAAGGGACAGGTTATAGAACCTGAGGGACTTGAACCCCAGGGTCGTGAACTCGTGCATCAGCCGCTTATGACCAAAGTGCCGTGTGTAGTCGACAATCGGGCCTGAAATCAGAAGTATCTTGCCCGCGTGTTCCCTGGCGACTTTCTCCAGGAATGCTCCCCGCTCCGGCAGCGACAGGTAGTTGACGCATTCGATGGCGGCGATCACGTCATAATTCTCGAATGACGCCTGCAGGAAATCGGCGCTTTCAAATCTGGCATTTGGCAGCTCGAGCGACTTGGCCCGCGCAATCGCCACATCGCTGATGTCGATGCCCACCACGGATCTTGCCTTGCGGAAAACCGTCTGGGTCAAGTGGCCTTCGCCACAACCGAGTTCGAGAACGGACTTGTCCCGGATGAATGACTTCATGCAGCGTCGCAGGACCTTGTCCCTGAATCTTGCGTGCGAAATATGCCAGGGGTCAGGAGCAGTGTAGTAGAGATTAAATTCTGCCGCCGTACGCATTACCGTTGTCCGCTGCTTGAAAGCCAAGCGCCTATCTGCAAGTCCTTAAGAACCAGTTGTCGTCCGCGAAAGAGGCGATCCCCGGGGAGCGCCTATTGAAGTACGTCGACCCTTTCGCGCCACATCGCCTCGAAAGTATCCGAATCCCTCACTGCCCGGGCTTGAGCGTCCATCAGTGCTTGTGAGTCCAACGGATTGCCCGGCTTCTGCGTGACGGTGTTTGCAGTTCTTTCCCTGGAAACCGATCGCGCGGATACCTGCCTGGGCCATTCCAGCAACGCCTTCGAGAGCATGGGCTTGCCCTGGTACCAGCACTTTCGTCCGTCGATCAGACGATAGGACCACCATTCGCCGCCTGGATTGGCTGGCGCCGCACTGCGGCATTGCTGCCTGGCCTGCGCATCCGGCATCCCGACGGACAGGAGCGTCGCGGCCAAGGCGATCGATGGGAGCTTGCTCATTGGTGCACGGCGAGACTTTGCCGCTGCAAGCGGCTTACGGCGACTATCAAATCCGGGCGTTCGAGAACTTCGACCAATCTGTCGAGGATCCGCTCATTGTTCTGCGGCCGGGGCCGAAGGTATTCTTCGAGTATGAGTTGCGCCTCGTTGATCGCCTGAAGAGCCAGTTGTTGATCAGTCATCTCTTCCTACCCCGCTGAACAAATGCGCCGTGGGCAAAGGGAACGAGAAATCAAGCCGCTTTTGAGAAATATCCCCGCTTTTTCGACATAATTAATCAAATTTTTGTTACAAAGCGGGGACGCCGAAAGGCGGAAAGGTGGCGACTTCCTGGTTCTACGGCGCACGGCGTCCTGGAGTGATCGCGCCGGTCGAGCCGCTAGCTGTGGAATTTCAGCCCGTCGACGATCTTGTCGATCACCTTGCGCTCGGCGCGCATTGCCAGCCCGACAAGATTGAGCTCGGCGCGGATCACGGCGCGCACCACCTCGCGGTTGGCGGCGTCATGCGTGGTCTTGAACATGTCTTCGGTATAGACCGCGGGCGTGACGCCCCTGGTCAACGCGCGTTCGAGCGCGCGGGAAAGCGCCGGTCGGTCGGCGCCGTAGATCAGGATCGGCTGGCCGATCAGCGACAGATACTTCGTGCTCGAGGCGTCGCCGTAGGGTTCGCCGATACATTCGGGAAACGCGGCCGCGATGCCGCCGGCAAGGAACGAAGCCACGTTGAGCTTCTGCCACGGTTCGAGATCGGTCCGGATCACGACCGCGATCTTGGTGTCGAATTGCATGAGTGCTCCCGATGAGACCGTCATTCCGGGATGGTCCGAAGGACCAGACCCGGAATCGAGATTCTCCGATGCGCAAATTGCGCATCGTAGTTCGCGCTGACGCGCGCCCCGGAATGACGTAGCAGAATTACCCCTTGGCGTCGCAGGCCCAGGCGCGGATCACGCATTCCTTGCCGCCGAATTCGTAGCACTTCTTCGTCGCGGCATTGAGCGAACTTGATATCCGGGGCTTGACCGCGTAGCCGTGGGCGCCGCAGGGGTTCGCCATATCGATCGCGAGCGCCGCACAGGCGCGCTTCATGGTCAAGGCCTTGCAGTTGCCCTTGCATTGCTTGAGCGCGGCGGCGCGGGCCACCGCCTCGGCGGGATAATCATAGGCCTGGCCATAGGCGCCGCATTTGCCGACCGCGAATGCGCCCGCAGCCCTTGCCTTGCTGATGAAGCCCGAGACGCCCAGCAGCAAGGTCAGCACAACAATGATCCACGCGCGGCGTTGTGCCGCGACGGTCGACACGATCAAGAGCCCCTCCCCCGAGGTAACGGGCGCGAATCTAGCCGCGGGGAGTTTTAAATTTGGTGAACGGAAGCCTCGCCCAACTTACAATTTAGCTTCGCCGCGCCGCTTCCAGTGCCTGCGGCGTGTCGATATCCAGGAAGGCGCTATTGCCCTCGACCGGAACTTCGGCCACGGCCTCGGTGTGCTTGGCAATCAGATGCCGGGCACCGACATCGCCGTCCAGCGTCATCAGTTCCTTGAAGAAGCGCCGCGACCACAGCACGGGATTGCCGCGGCGGCCTTCGCTGACGGGCACCGCGATCAGATGGCCGCGGTCCGGCGCAAAAGTCTCGATCAGCCGATCGATCAGCTTCGCGTCGATCAGCGGCATGTCGCCGAGACAGACGATGGCGCCGTCGGCATTGTCAGGCACTGCGCCGATGCCGGCCTTGACCGACGAAGCCAACCCGCCGGCGAAATCCGGGTTCCGGACGAATTTCACCTTGAGCCCCGCCAGGGCCTGCTCGACCAGATCGGCCTGGTGACCGGTGACGACGATCACGTCGTTCGCTTTCGAGGCCAGCGCCTGCTCGGCAACGATCCGAACCAGCTTCCTGCCGTCGATTTCGGCCAGCAGCTTGTTGGGGCCACCCATCCGGGTCGAGCGGCCGGCAGCGAGCACGATGGCTGTGACGTTGCGGTTGGCCTCGATGTCGGCCACGGTGCGCGGCTGCGGCCTTGTCACGATCTCCATCAACAGTCCGCCGACGCCCATCCCGGTGAGTTCGGCGCGCGTGACTTTCAGGCCGGCGAGAAGCCGCATCAGCACCCAGTCAAACCCGTTTTCCACCGGCGAGCGCGCACAGCCCGGCGCG
>PNLC01000393.1 GCA_013822885.1 Bradyrhizobium sp. | reverse complement strand
CTTCGGCCTCCGCCATGCCATCCTCCCTGTTTCCGCGCATTTATTTCTGCCGCCTTGCGGAATTTGTTATATAGTATAATCAATTTTCCAGACTGAAAAATCAAGCCGCCGGGGAACGCCAATGCCCAAGCTCAAACTGCCCGATATCGAAAAAGTGGTCGCGATCGACATCCACACCCATGCGGAAGAACCCTGCGGCATGCATGGCGACGACGGCTATGACGATTTCCAGGAGCAGATGGCCGACTATTTCAAGTCGCCGAACAAGCATCCGCCGACGGTGCCGGAGACCGCGGCCTATTACCGCTCCAAGAACATCGCGGCCGTGATCTTCCCGGTCGATGCCGAGCGCGAGACCGGCTTCCGCCGCTACAACAATTACGAGATGCTCGAAGTGGCTTCCGAAAATCTCGACGTGCTGATCCCCTTCGTCTCGATCGATCCGCACAAGGGCAAGCTCGGCGTGCGCGAGGCGAAGAAGCTGATCGAGGAATACGGCGTCCGCGGCTTCAAGTTCCACCCGACCATGCAGGGCTTCTACGCCAACGACCGCATGGCTTACCCGCTGTACGAGGCGATCAACGACGGTGGCGCGATCGCACTGTTCCACACCGGCCAGACCGGCGTCGGTTCCGGCATGCCCGGCGGGATGGGCATGCGGCTGAAATATTCCAACCCGATGTACATGGACGACGTCGCAGCCGATTTCCCCGATCTCAAGATCATCCTCGCGCATCCGTCCTTTCCCTGGCAGGAAGAAGCGCTGTCGGTCGCGACTCACAAGCCGAACGTCTATATCGACCTCTCCGGCTGGTCACCGAAGTACTTCCCGCCGATTTTGGTGCGCTACATCAACTCGATCCTGCAGGACAAAATGCTGTTCGGCTCCGACTGGCCCGTCATCACGCCGGACCGCTGGCTGGCTGATTTCGCCAAGCTCGAGATCCGCGAGGAGATCCGGCCCAAGGTGCTGAAAGCGAACGCGCGGAAGATTTTGGGGATTTAAGGGAGTATCATCGGCGGTAACGCGAGAGGTGGTCCATGACGAACTTCGGCGGAAGAGAGAAATCACCGTGACCATCAAAGCCATCGTCTTCGACGCCTACGGCACGCTCTACGACGTCCAGTCGGTGGCTGACGTCACCGAGGATGAGTTTCCCGGCTATGGCGGGATCATCACCCAGGTCTGGCGCATCAAGCAGCTCGAATATACCTGGCTGCGGTCGCTGATGCGGCGCTACCAGGATTTCTCGCAGGTGACACGCGACTCGCTGGCCTACACGCTGCGCAGCCTGGGGCTGGAATATGACGACGACAGTTTCGAACGCATCATCGACAAATACCTCCATCTTGATCTCTATCCGGACGCGCTCGCGGCACTTTCGGCGATGAAGGATCGCAAGCTCGCGATCCTGTCGAACGGCAGCCCTGAGATGCTCGGTGCGCTGGTGCGCAACAGCGGGCTCGACGGCCTGCTCTATGCGACCATCAGCGTCGACGCGAAGAAAATCTTCAAACCCAGTCCGGAAGCCTACGCGCTGATCGAGGAGGTGCTGCACGTGCCGCCGGCGGAGGTGCTGTTCATCTCCTCCAACCCATGGGACGCCTGCGGCGCCAAGGCGTTCGGACTCAACGTCGCCTGGATCGAGCGGGTAACACCGGAAGCGATGGCACTGGACTGCATCGAAAGCGACACCCTGCCGCCGTTGACAATGTTCAAGATCCTGCGCACCCAGATGGATGAACTCGGCGTTGCGCCCGACCACCGCATCCACGCGCTCGCCGAACTTCCTGCTTTGGTGTCTGCCATAAGGTCCTGAAATGAGTCTTGCTTCCGTTCGCGCCTTCTTCGCCGAGAAGGCGCCCGACATTGCCGTGATCGAATCCCATATGAGTTCTGCTACCGTGGCACTTGCCGCCGAAGCCTACGGCGTCGAGCCGGCGCGGATTGCCAAGACGCTGTCCTTGCGCGTCGGCGACCGCGTGGTGCTGATCGTGGCGGCCGGGACGTCGCGGATGGACAACAAGAAGGTCAAGGCGCTGTTCGGGGTGAAGCCGAAGATGCTCGGGCTCGACGAAGTCGCAGAGATCACGGGGCATGAAGTCGGTGGCGTCTGTCCGTTCGGGCTCAAGACGCCGCTGCCGGTCTATTGCGACGTATCGCTGAAAGCATTCGACGTGGTCGTGCCCGCGGCAGGCTCGACGCACAGCGCGGTCAGGATCACGCCCGATCGGATGGCAGAACTGACCGCGGCCGAATGGGTCGATGTCTGCGAGCATAGGCCCGCCGAGCCAGCGCCGGCCTACTCGTCATCATCCTCATAATAAGGCCGCGGCGGGGGCTGCACCGCCTGCGGCTGCATCTGTTGCTGAGCGCGGTCGCGGTAACGCGGCGCCGACTGCGGCGGAACCCGCTGCGTCGGCGCGCGATTGGCCTGCTGCTGTTCGGCGCTGACCTCGAACACCGCACGGCAATTGCTGGAGAGCTGCGGCGTATTCTGTCGCAAACACGCCACGATGCGGCCGACATCCGGAACCTGATCGCTGCACAGCCGCCAGACGTCGGGCGTGCAGGCCATCTGCTGTTCCAAGGTGCCGCGACTTTCCTGCGATGATGCGGGGGCGCTAACACCCGCTGCGCCGCTGATCGCGATGGCTAGGCCGAGGACAATCCGCTGCATTGACATGTTCGGGGTCCTTTCGTTCGATTTCATGATAACGCGAAGTTCCGCGCACGATGGCGCAGAGCCTGACAGCGCAATGCGGCCACGCGACGTTGGCTCAGACAAAAAAATGTGAAGCGTTCAAAATTTGAACCGGGTTCCGCTACCCGACCTTGCCGATCTTCTTCACCGCTGCAACGAGCCGCGCGCTGTCTTCCGCGACGAATTTTGCAAACTCCGGCGCATCGAGATAGGCGACCGGGCTGCCCGCGGTTTCGAACGTCTTGATCACTTCGGGCGCCTTCACGGCTTGCGCCATCGCTTCGCGCAATTGCTTCATGATCGGCGCCGGCAATGCGCTTTGAGCGAACAACCCCGCCCAGATATAGAACTCTACATCCTTGTAACCGAGTTCGCGGAAGGTCGGCAGGTCGGGGAAACTCGGCACGCGCGCGGCACCCCAGTTCGCCAGCACGCGCATCTTGCCGTCATCGACCTGCTGCTTCAGCGTACCCGGCGCGGAGGCCACCGCCTGCACGGTGCCGCCGAGCAGCGCGGCCAATGCCGGACCGGCGCCGCGGAACGGCACGTGCAGCAGCTTGATGCCGGCGCTCGCCGCGAACATCTCCATCGCCACATGCAGCGTGCCGTAGGGACCGGACGAGCCATAGGGAATTTCGCCGGGGCGCTTTTTGGCGTCGTCGACGAAATCCTGCAGCGTCTTCCACGGCGCCGATGCCGGCACCGCCAGCAGCGTGGGATCGGCGAGCACGCGCGCGATCGGCGCGAACTGCGAGACTTCGTAGGCGACAGGCCTATCGAACAAGCGATCGGCTTCCGGCAAAACCGCGAGCGAGGACAGCGTCATCAACAGCGTGTGGCCATCAGGCTCGGCGCGCGCCGCCGCCGCGTTGCCGACCGAACCTCCGCCGCCACCGGCGCGGTTGTCGACGATCACGGGCTTGCCGAGAATCCGCTCCAGCGCCAGCGCGATCGGCCGCGCCGCCAGATCGGCCTGGCCGCCGGGCGGAAACGGCACGATCATGGTGACGTTGCGCGAGGGAAACGGGCTTTGCGCAAAAGCCGCGCTGGAGAGCGCGGTTGGCGCGAGCGGCAGCGCAGCAGCGGCCTTGAGAAGTTCACGGCGGTTCATGGGTGGTAGCCTCCCGAAATTTGTTTTCGTTGTTGGGGGACAGCCTATCCGAAATCGATCATGTTGCGATAGCCGCGCGCTTGTCACCGTTCCCTGGAGGGTGCAAGGAGCGTCGTCCGATTGATTCAAGGTTTCCGCTTCTTCGCCTTCGCAAAATGCTTTGCGAGAAAATCCGCCAGCACCTCGACGCGGGCGGGGCGCGGGCCGCCGGGGGGCGTGACCAGATGCACGGCGCCTTCAGGCTGGTGCCAGCCTTTCAGGATGATTTCGACCTCGCCCGAGGCGATGGCGTCGCCGACGATGAAGTTTGGCAGGTCGGCGATGCCGAGCCCAGCGATGACCGACGGCAACAATGCCTCGCCATTGTTGACGCGGAGTTGTCCCGCCGGGTGCACGCTGGCCTGCTCGCCTGACGCGTTGGTGTAGTGCCAGACGCCCGGCGTCGAGAGATAGGCGTAGCCGAAGCATCTGTGCTGGGCGAGATGCATCGGATGCGTCGGCCTGCCATGGCGCTTCAGGTATGAAGGCGCCGCCACGGTGTAGCGCGGCATCGCGCACAGCCGACGCGCGATCAGCGAAGAGTCCGGGAGCCGCGCGATACGCAGGCCGGCATCGAACCCCTCGCCGATCAGGTCGACGGTCGCATCGCTCAAATGAAGATCGATCGAGACTTCCGGATACTTTTCGAGAAACTCCGGCAGTATCGGCGCGACGGCTTTGACGCCGAACGTCATCGGCACCGCGAGCCGCACCAGCCCGCGCGGCGCCATCGACTGCGACAAGGCCTCATTCTCCGCCGCCTCGCCATCGACCAATAGCTGCGTCGCGCGCTCGGCCAGTTTCTGGCCGGCATCGGTCAGCGCCAGCCGCCGCGAGGTGCGGTTGAACAGCCGCGC
>PNLC01000392.1 GCA_013822885.1 Bradyrhizobium sp. | reverse complement strand
ACCCACGGCGCCTTGGTCGGCAGGCCCCGCAGATGGATGCGCGAGGATTTGTATGAGCAGTGCTCGTTCCACATCGCCGAGAAAATCCCGAGCTCGGTGAAGCTCGGCACCCGCCCGATCAGCTTGAGGATGCGCTCATACTCGTCGGGCTTGAGACCATGGCTGGCGACGAGTTCGGGGGTGATCTGGGGCTCGTTCATGGGTGCCTTAATAGGGAGATCAACAGGGGCCGAAAAGGCCTTTTATGGCGCATTTCCGCCCTGTCCAGAGCTTTGCGAAGGGGGCCCTGCGGGATCGGCGTTTGCACATCCTTCCCGGATCAGATTTAAGAGCGGAAACATCCAATTGAAGGCCATTTTTAGTGAACGAGCTCCCCCAAAACGCATTTCACCGCCGCCCCGATCTGCACGTCCAAACCGAGGGCGAATTCGAGGGCTGGCGAACCTGGACCCGCGACAGCTTTGAGACCCATAACGGCCCTTTCTGGCACCGGATGGACGAGAACGGCAAAGTGCAATGCGCGTTCCGCGTCGAGAAGAAGCACCTCAACGGCATGCGCAACGTCCATGGCGGCTGCTTCATGTCGTTCGCCGACTACTGCCTGTTTGCGATCGCCTCGTCGGTGCTGCAGGGACCGGGCGTGACGGTATCGTTTTCCTGCGAATTCCTGGACGCGGCACAGGAGGGCGAACTGGTCGAATGCGAGGGTGAGATCACCCGCGCCGGCGGCTCGCTGATCTTCCTGCGCGGCGTCCTGAAATCGGGGGAGCGTTCGCTGTTCACTTTCTCCGGCACCATCAAGCGCGTGAAGTGGAAGAAGCCGACTGGCACGGCCAGCGTTGCCACCTGACGCGCCAAAAGCCCGGCGCGGCTGGCGCGACTATGCGTTGCTGCTTGCGCTGGCGTGCTGCTGGAGCTCGACCTATCCGCTGACCAAGATCGGCCTTGGTACGATCCCGCCGATCACCTTCATCTCGGCGCGATCGCTGATTGCTGCGGCATTCCTGCTGGTCATCCTGCGCGCCCGCGGGCTTTCGCTTCCCACCGACGCGCGGGCGTGGAAATTGTTCGCGCAACAACAGACCATCAATTCGACGTTTCCGTTTCTGCTGATCACATGGGCGCAGCAATACGTCGCGGCGGCGCCCACCGTGGTGCTTGCCTCGACGACGCCGATCTTCGCGTTCCTGATCACCTGGGGCATTACCCGGCACGAGCCGGCGACGTTGTTAAAGCTCATCGGCGCGATTCTGGGTCTTGCCGGGACAGCCGTGATCATCGGCCTCGACGCGCTCAGCGCGCTCGACGCCAATATCTTTGCCGAGATCGTCATCCTGCTCGCGACCATATCGTTTGCGTGCGCCACGATCTTCGGGCTGCGGCTGACCGATTACGACCCGATGGTGGTGGCCGCCGGTTCGCTGCTGTTCGGCGGGCTCCTGCTGCTGCCGGTATCGCTGATCGTCGATCATCCCTGGACCTTGCGGCCCACGACCGAAGCGCTGGTCGCCACCGTGGCGATGGGAATCTTCTCCAGCGCCTTCGGACTGATGCTCTTCTATATGTGCCTATCGCGGCTCGGCACGCTGACCACCAACGCACAAGGCTACCTGCGGATTCCGATCGGCGTCGGCCTGTCGGTGCTGCTGCTGGGCGAGTCCGTCCCGACCAATCTGGCGCTCGGCCTGGTGCTGGTCATGGCGGGTGTTGCGGCCATGACCATTCCGGCCGATAGCTATGGCAAGTGGATCAACCGGCTGCGTTCCCGGTAAACCGCTTCACCTGCCCGCCTATTGCACGCTCACCAGCGTCAGATCGACAAACCACGATTGCGGCGAAACGAAACCCTTCACCTTCGTGCTCATTGCGCGCGGGTTGAGATCGTGGACGATGAAGAGCCATGGCGGGTTGTCGACGAGGCGCTCATGCGCCTTGCGATAGGCCGCCGAGATCACCTTCGGATCGGTTGATTCCGAAATCGTCTTCAGCGCGTCGTCAAACTCATCGTCCTTCCACTGCTCGAAGTTGAACCCGTTCGGCGAAAAATTGGCTGACGAGAAATAGCGCGCCATGACGCCGGCATCGGAGGATGGCGAACTGATATTGAGCGCCATGGCGCCCTGCAGGTTCGGGGCGTCGGGCGTGGCGCGGGCGGCGGTCAACAGCATCTGCCATTCGGTCACGTTGAATTCGACGTTGACGCTGCAGGCCTCCTTGAGGTTCTGCTGCAGGAATTCGTTCATCGGCAGCGGCAGCATCTGGCCCGAGCCGGAGTTCGAGATCATCGCCTTGAACGAGAGCGGCTTTGCCGCCGTGTAGCCGGCTTCAGCGAGCAGCGCCTTGCCCTTCGCGGGATCGTACTTGTAGCGATTGACCGGCGAGCCGAAATCGGAATCGCTGGCCTTGAGCCAGCCGACCGAGGGCTCCGCCGTGCCGTTGAGCAGCGACACCAGTCCATCCCGATCGATGCAATAGTTCAGCCCCTGGCGGACCTTGACGTCCTTGAACGGGCTGTTGGTCGCGCCGATGTTGTAGAACCACGGCCAGACATGCGGGTAGGAGCCGGTGGTTACGGTGAAACCCGCCGACTTAAGCGACGCGAGGCCATCGGGCGGCGGCACCTCGATCCAGTCGACCTGGCCTGAGCGTAGCGCGGCCAATCGCGAGTTTGCCTCGGGGATCGGCATCAGCACGACATTGTCGACCTTCGCTTTTCTGCTCGTGTCCCAATAGCCGTCGAAGCGCGCCAGATTTGCCTCCTGCCGCGGCACGATTTTGGTGATGCGGAATGGCCCGGTGCCGGCCGCCGGCAAGGTCGCGACCTTGGCCCATTCCTTTCCGGCCTTCTCGAACGACGCCGGCGAGGTGAACAGGAGATAGACCGCCATGTACGGGAAATACGAGGCCGGTTTGGTCGTGGTGATCGCGACGGCATGGTCATCGACCTTCTTGTACGACCCCATGATCGGCACGCGCGCCCGCGACATCGCCGAACTCGGCGGCTCGAATTGCGGGCTGTTGTTGTTGAAATAGCGATCAAGATTCCAGATCACGGCATCGGCGTTGAAGTCCGTGCCGTCGTGGAATTTCACGCCGCGGCGCAGATGGAAAATCCAGGTCTTGTTGTCGGCCGGGTCCTGCTCCCATTTCTCCGCAAGCCCCGGACGCAAGCCCGCCAGTTTGTCGGTTTTCGTCAAATCCCACAGCACTAGTCCCTCGAAGATCGGATAGCCGAGGAAACGCATGCCCTCAAAACCGTTGTTGGGCAGCCCTGTCGCCGTCGGGATATCGGACGCCGTCATGGCGATGCGCAGCGTGGTTTCGGCCGTCGCCGAATGCGACGACAGCAGCGCGGTCAACAGCGCAGCCGCGCAGGAAGCCTTGCGAATGGGCATCGTTTATCTCCGTCCGACGATCGAAAAATCCGCGTGTGGGATCAGGAGAAATACGAGCAAGTTTCAGGCCAGCCGCATTTCCGCGGTTGAACAAAGATTCCGCAATTGGCCCGACCAATTGCAATTGCAACTTCCGGATGGTGGCCAGTGGACATGTTCGGGGGAACAGCAACCAACCGTGATCGGAGCTTTGGAACGCAAAGCGCGCAAGCCTCGTTGGCTATGGACGCATCAGGAAAGGATCAATCATGAAACTCGCAATATTGGCCTTGGCGGCCACGCTGACACTCCCAGGCGGTTTCGCCTTCGCGCAATCTGGCGGCACCTCCAGCGGCAGCGGATCGGGTACGGGCGGCACGACGGCCGGATCTTCCCCCAGCGGAACGACAACAGGGAACTCGACAACTGCGCCGAGCAGCGGCATGTCAAACGATGCGGGCAGCGCTGCGGCCGGACGAGCCAGCGGGCTGAATCCCTCGGGCAGCACCAATATCAATCCCTCGCCCAGCGGCTCGACCCTGACGCCGGCGCCTACCGGCAGATAACAAAAAGCCCCGCATCGCGGGGCTTTTTTTACGGGCCAGTTCGCTCCGGCGCCAGCTTTGCCGAAAACAAATTCACGCCGCTTTTTGCAGATGCGCGGCAAGGCCCGCGAACAGGCCGCGGCCGTCGGTGCAGCCCATGATGTCTTCGACGTGGTTTTCCGGGTGCGGCATCATGCCGAGCACGTTGCCGCGCTCGTTGACGATGCCCGCGATCGACTGCGCGGCGCCGTTGATATTGGAAGCCTCGTCGACGACGCCCTCGGGGGTGCAGTAGCGATAGAGTACCCGGCCCTCGCCCTCGAGCCGCTTCACCGCCTCTTCATCGGCCTCGTAATTGCCTTCGCCATGCGCGACCGGCACGCGAATGACCTGGCCGGCATTGTAGCCGCGCGTGAACGGCGTATCCGAGCGCTCGACCCGCAGGTGCACGTCCCTGCAGATGAATTTCAGCTTCGCATTGCGCATCAGCACGCCTGGCAACAGCCCCGCCTCGCACAGGATCTGGAAACCGTTGCAGACGCCGAGCACGAGGCCGCCATCGGCCGCGTATTTGCGCACCGCGTCCATTACGGGGGCGCGCGCAGCGATCGCGCCGCAGCGGAGATAGTCGCCGTAGGAAAACCCGCCGGGCACCACCACGAGATCGGTGCCCTTCGGCAGCGAAGTCTCGGCATGCCAGACCATCGCCGCCTCCTGGCCGGAAACGAGTTTCAGCGCCCGCGCCATATCGCGCTCGCGGTTGATGCCGGGGAAGACGAGAACGGCTGATTTCATGTCAGG
>PNLC01000391.1 GCA_013822885.1 Bradyrhizobium sp. | reverse complement strand
CTGAGCAAGTTCGCCGCGCAGGAGTCGCATGGCGCGCCGCCCGGCCTCTATCTGCTTTTGTTCTGGATCACTTTCTGGCCCGGCGCCGCGCTGGCCGGGATGGCGGCGCCGGCGGTGTGGCGGGCGCGGCGGGAGCCTGGTGCGCAGTATCTTCTGGCATGGCTGGTTCCGTCATGGATCTTGTTCGAACTCGTGCTGACCAAGCTGCCGCATTACGTGCTGCCACTGTATCCGGCGATTGCGATCCTCACCGTCGGCGCGCTGGAGCGCCGCGTGCTGTCGCGGTCCTGGCTTCGGCGCGGCGCGGCCTGGTGGTTCGTCATTCCGGCGCTGGCATCGGTCGCCGCCGTGGTCGGGGCGATCAAGCTGACACATTATCCGGCCTTTCCGGCCTGGCCGTTTCTGGCGGCGGCGATGATCTTCGGCCTGATCGCGTGGTGGTTGTTCGAGGACAGCCGCGCCGAGCGTTCGCTGCTGAACGCCGTGGTCGCCGCGATGTTTCTGTCGATCGCGATCTACGGCATTGTGATGCCGTCGCTGACGGCGATGTTCCCGAGCGCCGGCATCGCCCGTGCGCTTCGCAACGTCGTCTGCGTCGGCCCCAAGGCCGCGTCGGCGGGTTTCCACGAGCCGAGCCTCGTCTTCATGACCGGCACCGACACCCGGCTGACTGACGGATCGGGGGCTGCGGACTTCCTTGGGCAGGGAAGGTGCCGTTTCGCGCTGGTGGAAGCGCGCTCGGAGCGCGCCTTCGTGCAGCGCGCCGAAGCGATCGGGCTGCGCTACAATGTGGCGAGCCGCGTCGAGGGCTATAACATCTCGCAGGGCAGGGCGGTCTCGATCGCCATTTTCCGCTCGGAGGGCACGGAGTAGGATGCCCGCGAACACCGCTGTCGGCGACCCCGGGAATTATGCAGCGCGCTTCGTAAGACTGGCATGGTTGTCGCTGGCTCAACTCGTGCGCTCGCGGTCGCATTCGCGGCGCGCCGAAGCCGCGCGGCGGGCGGCGCGGCACGTGTTGTGGCTTTCGGCCGGTCTCGGCGCCACCGTCATCGTGCTGATGTACGTTCTCGATGCGTGGGAAATCGCCCAGATGCCAAAGCGTGGCACGCCCTCGCTGTGGTGGGTCCGCATTCTCACCGATTTCGGCAAGGACGAATATGTACTGCTGGCACTGGGTGCTGTGCTGATCGCGGTTGCCTTTGCGGCGCCGGCCTTGCACGGAATCCAGCGTTCGCTGCTGCTCGGTCTAGGAACCCGCCTGCAGTTCCTGTTCCTTTCGGTGGCGCTGTCCGCTCTCGTCACGGACGTCATCAAATGGTGCGTCGGCCGCGGCCGTCCGTTCGTCGGCGGCGAGGCCAACCCCTTCAACTTCTCGCACTTCGCGGGAACACCGGCATTTGCCAGTTTTCCGTCCGGACACGCCACGACCGCTTTCGCGCTGGCCGTCGCCGTCGCCGCGGTGTGGCCAAAGGCGCGGGTGGTGATGGCCGTCTATGCCCTGATCATTGCAGCTACCCGCCTGGTGCTGCTGGCCCACCACCCAAGCGACGTGGTCGCCGGCGCGCTGGTCGGAATCATCGTCGCGATGTTCGTGCGATACTGGTTTGCGGCCCGCCGGCTGGGATTTGCGATTCAGCGCGACGGCACCATTGTGTCCCTTGTTGGGCCATCCTCCGGGCGCCTCAAAAGGGTTGCCCGCAGCGCTTCCGCCCCATAAAAGCGGTCGCCGCCAGGCGAACCGATGTGACAGGTTCCGGCCTTTCAACCCAGCCAGACGAGTTACGATTTGACTACTTCCGCCAGAGGTACGGTCGCCGTTTCAATCGTTGTTCCGGTACGCAACGAAGCGGAGAACGTCGCGCCGCTGATCGCGGAAATCGTCGGCGCGCTCGAGGGCCGCTGGGTCTACGAGATCATCTATGTCAATGACGGCTCGACCGATGCGACCGCCGAGCGGCTGGCGGCGCTGATGAAGCAGCATACTCAGCTTCGGCAACTGAAACATGCCAGTTCCTCCGGGCAATCGGCGGCGGTGCGCAGCGGCGTTCGGGCAGCGCGTGGCGCCATCGTGGCTACCCTTGACGGTGATGGGCAAAACAATCCGGCGTTCCTGCCGGATCTGATTTCGGCGGTCGAAAGCGGCCGCGGCCTCGTGGGCCTGGCGGCGGGCCAGCGGATCGGACGCAAGGACACGGGTTTCAAGAAGCTGCAGTCGAAAATCGCCAACGCGGTTCGCAAGGCAATTCTCAGCGACGGCACCCGCGATACCGGCTGCGGGCTGAAAGCGTTCCCGCGCGAGGTGTTCCTCTCGATGCCGTACTTCGACGGACTGCACCGCTTCCTGCCGGCGCTGGTGCGCCGCGAAGGCTTCGACATCGCCTATGTCGACGTCGTCGACCGTCCGCGCCATTCCGGCGTCTCGAACTACGGCTTCTTCGACCGGCTGTGGATCGGAATCATGGACCTGGTCGGCGTGTGGTGGCTGATCCGGCGCAAGAAGCCGACGCCTGTTGCGACCGAGGTTTTCTGATGCTGATTCAATACGGGCAGGCGCTCGGCGACTATCTTTACGACGTCTTCGTCGCCAAGTTCGATTTCTGGCTCGCGTTCGGGCTGGTCGCGCAATTGCTGTTCACCGCGCGCTTCCTGGTGCAGTGGATTTCGAGCGAACGCGCCGGACGAAGCGTGATTCCCATTGCGTTCTGGTTCTTCTCGATGGGGGGCGGGCTGATGACGCTGGTCTACGGCGTCGCCAAGCGCGAACCCGTGATCATTCTCGGCCAGTCGATGGCGACGATCATCTACATCAGGAACATCATGTTGATCGTGAAGCATCGCGGCAAGGCGTCGAAGACGCTGGACCGGTGATCGAGGTGGCCCGGTCTGCGGGCCAACCCGGCAGCTGGCGTATGGCCTTAGTTCGGTAAATGGAGTCCGAAGGCAGCCATTACATTGCGAGCTGTTCCGATAGGCCAATCCCAACAATTCGTCGGTAAAACCGTTGCACCATCGGGTGAATCAAACAAGCAGGGCCAGGGATCGAGATGTCGGCGAATCGGCGCAGCAGCGAACGTCGTGCGTGCAGAAGTTTTGCAAAGATACAGTTCGCGACCGGCGGCTTGCCGCGGGATTGCATGATCACGGACATGTCCGATGGGGGTGTGAAGATCATCGCGGAATACCCGGAAATCCCAACCGAATTCACGGTGATCTTCTCGCAAGGCCGGCCGCGCCAATGCAAGCTGGCCTGGCGGATCGGCTGCGAGTTCGGCGCTCAGTTCCTCGACTAAACCGATCGGCGCGGCTTCTTTCCCGGAGCCGGTGAGCACAAAGGCAAGGGCAAGGTGCCCTCGAACGGTCTCTTATTACCTGAAAGCGGGCCGGTTTAACCTGAACTTAGGGTTAAGCTGTGAACACTTCTGGACAGTCCCGCCGTGAGTCCAGGTGCATGCTTCAGAAGTCGCTTCATCCGTCCCGCATCGCGCGACTGCTTGCGTGTGCTTCCTTCCTGGCGCTGGCGTCGGGACTTGGCGGCTGTTCGACCTCGGGGCTTTCCGACATCACCGGTTCGCTCGGCGAGACGGCCGAGCCCGCCCGCGCTGCCGATCCGCGGCGCGAGGTCGAACTCACCCAGGAACGCTATCGCGCCAATCCGAAGGATGCCGACGCGGCACTGAGATACGGCAAGGCGCTCCGTATCGCGGGACAGCGCTCGCAGGCGGTTGCGGTGCTCGAACAGGCCACCATCGCCCATCCCAGCAACAAGGCGCTGCTCGCCGGCTACGGCCGCGCGCTCGCCGACAACGGCAATTTTCAGCAGGCCTTCGACGTTCTCGGCCGCGCCCATAGCCCCGAAGATCCGGACTGGCGGCTATTGTCGGCGCAGGGAGCGACGCTGGACCAACTCGGGCGATATGAGGAGGCGCGGCAATATTATTCGAGCGCGCTGAAGATCGCACCGGAAGAACCTACGGTGCTGTCCAATCTCGGACTGTCCTATGTGCTTTCCAAGGATCTGGCAAAGGCCGAGGAGACGTTGCGGCGCGCGCATGTGCGGGCAGGGAACGATCCGCGGGTGCGGGCCAACCTGGCGATGACGGTCGGCTTGCAGGGTCGTCTCGCCGAGGCCGAAAAAATCGTCAAGGCCGACCTGCCGGCGGCGGAGGCTGCGGCGAACGTCGCGCAGTTGAAGCGCATGCTGTCGCGCAAGGACAAGGAGAACGCACGGGCCGAAGCCGGGAAGATGCCGATCGCGGCCAGCGGCCGCGTCGAATAATTCGCAAAAGGCCGGCTACGCCCGTCGAGCCTTCATGCCCTGCAGCCTCCTGATGATCGGCGTCAGGAACGATGTTCGCTTGGTCACGGCGTGGCCCGTCAGCCGCTGCGCGATCTGCAGGAACATCATGGTGGTGCGATGCTTGGCTGAGATCTGGGCGATCATCTGGCCGTTGTTGGCCGCCGTTCCGAACATCTTCGAATCGAACGGAATGGCAGCGACGGGCTGGCTTTCGATCGCCTTGGCGAATTCGCGCGTGGTGATTTCCGGGCGCTTATGCATGCCGACCTGATTGAGACAGTACAACGGCGGGCGGTCGTTGGGCCGCGAGGCCTTCAGCACGTTCAGCATGTTCTTGGCGTTGCGCATGTTGGCGAGATCGGGCTCGGCGACGATCAGAATGTCATCCGCGCCGACCAGCGCGCGCTTGGTCCATGCCGA
>PNLC01000390.1 GCA_013822885.1 Bradyrhizobium sp. | reverse complement strand
GGCGTCCTCGAGATCGGACTGGCTGTTGAGGTGAATGGTCATTGCCCCTTAAAACCATCATGTCCCGCGAAAGAGATCAATGCCGCCATCCGTTTTCCGATTTGCGCCGAGTCCGAACGGCTACCTCCATCTCGGCCACGCCTATTCGGCGTTGCTGAACTTCGACCTGGCGCGCGAAAGGGGCGGCCGGTTCCTGCTGCGGATGGAGGATATCGACGCGACGCGGTGCCGGACGGAGTTCGAGTCGGCGATCCAGGAAGATCTGGCCTGGCTTGGCCTGACATGGGAAACGCCGGTGCGGCGGCAGTCGGAACACTTTGCTCTCTACCGCGAGGCGGTAGAAAAACTGGCCGGCCTCGGCCTGATCTATCCCGCCTTCGAGAGCCGCGCGGAAATTGCCCGGCTCGTCGCGCAGAGGGAGGGCGAAGCGTCGTGGCCGCGCGATCCCGACGGGGCGCCGCTCTATCCGGGGGTTGCGAAGTCGCTGGCGCCGGAGGAGCGCGACCGGCTGATCGCGCAGGGCACGCCTTATGCGCTGCGGCTCGACATGGCGGCGGCCTGTGAACTTGTGCCCGATCTGACATGGACGGAACTTGGCGAAGGTCCCGGTAGCGAGGGCGGGACTGTCTTGGCGCGGCCGGAGGCCTGGGGCGATGTCATCCTGGCGCGCAAGGAGACGCCGACCAGCTATCATTTGTCCGTGGTGGTCGATGACGCCTTGCAGGGCGTCACCGAGGTGGTGCGGGGGTGCGACCTGTTCTGGTCGACCAGCGTGCACCTTCTGCTGCAGCGTCTGCTTGGGATGCCACCGCCGCTCTATCGGCATCACCGGCTCGTGACGGACGCATCAGGACAGAAACTGTCTAAATCGACCGACGCCACCGCCCTGCGCCAATTGCGGCGGGAGGGAGTCACACCTTCCGATATCCGCCTGCTGGTCGGTATGCCTTGAGGAGCTTCCGTAATTCTACTGAGGGTTGTTGAAAACGTCTCCGTGACTTTGCCCTCGGCGGCGTGCCATGCTGACCGCGCAGGGATCGGGGATCATGACGGCAAAAAAGCGCTCCCGGCGCGCTACACGGCCAGAAAAAAAGCGACAGGCGAAAAGGCGGGTATCCAGCGCCGCTGTGAAGGCGCGCGGCAAGCGTAAATCCGTCGCCGCCACGTCAGGCATGGTCGAGACCGCGCTGGCTGCTTTTGCGCATGAGGTGCGCACGCCGCTCACCGGCATCCTGGCAATCAGCAATCTGCTCGCGACCTCCGACCTCGATGAGCGCGAACGGCGCTGGGTCGATACCATCAAGGCGGGCGCCGAGCATCTGGCGAGCCTCGCCACGCTGTTTGTCGATGCCGCGCGAAGCGGCGGCCCCGGCCTGCAAGTACGGCAGGATTTTTTCGACCTGCGCACGCTGGCGCGCAATGCCGGCGATTCCCTGACCGGCCGCGCGGCGGCGAAGGGCCTGACGTCGTCCGTCGATATTTCCGAGAAGCTTCCCGCATTCGCGGTCGGCGATCCGGTTCGCCTGCGGGCGGCGCTTGAGAACCTGATCGACAATGCGGTCAAGTTCACCGAGCATGGCAGCGTCACGCTGCGGGTAACGCCGCTTCGCAGCACCAGGGGCAGGATCGCTGTCGCATTCGCGGTTTCCGACAGCGGGATTGGCCTCACGCTCGCCGAGATCAAGCGCCTGTTCCGGCCGTTCTCGCAGGCCAACGTCTCCATCGCGTCGCGCTTCGGCGGCGCCGGGCTCGGCCTCTCGTCGGTCAAGCAGTTGGCGCGGGCCATGGGCGGCGACATCGCCGCCACGCAACGGCGCGGGGGCGGCACCATGTTTACGCTCACCGTCGCGATGTCGGCGGCGGAGGAAGCGGCGGGCGCCGCATCCGGCGCCGATGGCGATGTGTCGGTGGCTCCGTCATCGCTGCGGCTGCTCAGCGTGGAAGACAATCCGTTCGGCCGCGTCGTGCTCAACGCCATTCTGAGCGAACTCGGTCACCAGACCGAATTCATCGGTCAGGGCGAAACGGCGCCGGAACGGCTCACGCAGGGCGCATTCGACGCGGTGCTGATGGACATGGTCCTGCCGGGCATCGACGGCGTCGAGGCGATCCGGCGAATCCGCGCGCTGGAGGCGCCGCTCGGGCGCATTCCGATCATCTGCATATCGGGTCGCGGCGAGGACGAGGCGGCATCCCGCGCCGCCGGCGCCGATGTCTTCTTGGTCAAGCCCGTGTCTCCGCGCGATTTGGCGACGGCGCTGCATGATGCGGCAGCCCCGGCTTCGCCTGCGACTTCATGATCGCGGCATTCAGTTCCCCGCCATAGACGAAGATCGCGGCGATGAAATACAGGAACACCAGCGCGATGATGACCGAGGCAAGGCCGGCATACATCGTCACGTAATTGCTGGCGAAACGCGCCAGGTACTGGCCGAACACGATGCCCGAGATAAGGGAGGCCACCATCGTGAAGACGATGCCCGGAACGATCTGCAGAAACCTCCGCCTTCCCCAGGGCAGCCAGGCATGCAGCACGAACAGCGCCACCGTCATCGCCGTGATCGTGATGCCGTAGCGGGCGAAAAACAGGACGCCTTCGTTGCTCTCGACGAAGAACGGAATGTGCCGGCGCGCGGTCTCCAGGATCAGCGGACCGAGCACGATCAGGAATGCCATCAGGAGCGAGGTGACCGCGGCGACCAGGGTGTAGCCGATCGATTCCAGCCGCAGCCAGTACCAGGCGCGCGGCTCGACCACCGAATAGGCGCGGTTGAGCGCGACCCGCAGCGCCTCGACGCCGTTCGAGGCAAAGTACACCGCCAGCACCGCGCCGACGGTCAGGATGTCGCCGCGCGTCGTGGTCAGCACGTCGTGGATTTCGCTCGACAGCGCGTCCGCCACCTGTTGCGGCCAGATCTCCAGCAGCAGCTGCGCGGCCTGGTCGGCGAGTTCCTTGGACCCGAAAAAGCCGGCCAGCGAGGTCAGCACGATCAGGAACGGAAACAGCGCCATCAGGGTCGACAGCGCGATGTGGCTGGCGATCGCCCAGCCGTCATCGGCAAGGAATGCGTAAAATGCGTCCACCACGACGTGATAGACGTAGCGAACTTGCCTCACATCCCACCTCGATCTGGCGAACGGCGATCCGATCCGAAATACCGGCTAGCTTCTGATACTATTGGGTTAAAAGCCAGATCGTTGGACCAGTTGTGAACGTATAGAAGTTGCCCCTGCGCGGTGTTATGTAGCAGCGATGGCATCATTTCTTAGTACCATCGTTCTTCCCCTCATGGTCGCGGCCGTTGCATTCGTGCTGCTGCTCGGACTCATCAACATGATGCGGGGCGGCTCGCCGAACCGTTCGCAGAGTCTGATGCGGCTTCGCGTATTGCTGCAGTTCATCGCCGTCGTCATCACCATGGTCGTGGTCTGGGCGATGGGCAAATAAAGGCAGGAAAGAGGAAGCGCCGATGGTCGTGCTCAACCGCATCTATACGAAGACCGGCGATGACGGTACCACCGCGCTCGGCAGCGGCGAGCGCCGCCCGAAATACGATCTGCGCATCGCGGCCTATGGCACCGTGGACGAAACCAACGCCGCCATCGGCGTGGTGCGGCTGCACCTGGGCGATGCGCGCGAACTCGATGCGATGCTGGGCCGGATCCAGAACGACCTGTTCGATCTCGGCGCCGATCTCGCGGTACCCGAGCGCGAGGGCAAGGCGGAGCGGCTTCGGATGCTGGCGAGCCAGGTCGAACGGCTCGAGCGCGACATCGATGCCCTGAACGCACACATGGCGCCGCTGACGTCGTTCATCCTGCCGGGCGGCACCCCCGCCGCGGCATACCTGCATCTCGCCCGCACCATATGTCGCCGGGCGGAGCGGGGCATGGTGGAACTCGCCGCCCGGCCGGAGGAGCCGGTGAACCGGGCCGCTATCCAGTATATGAACCGCCTGTCGGACTTCCTGTTCGTCGCCAGCCGCGCCATGAACGACAATGGGGCCGGAGATGTGTTGTGGGTGCCGGGCCAGAACAGGTAAGGTACACTCTAATATCCCGGGGCCGATTTTTGGCTTTCGCGCGTTGACCGCCGATAGCGGGCGCTTTAGGTTCCGCGCCCAAGCCAACCAAACCCCAGAATTCAAGCGAAAGAAGGATCGATGAAGGTTCTTGTGCCGGTAAAGCGGGTGGTCGATTACAACGTCAAGGTCCGCGTCAAGAGCGACGGAACCGGCGTCGAACTCGCCAACGTGAAGATGTCGATGAATCCGTTCGACGAAATCGCCGTCGAGGAAGCACTGCGCCTCAAGGAAGCCGGCAAGGCGACCGAAGTGGTTGTGGTGTCGATCGGCCCGGCGCAGGCCTCCGAGACGATCCGGACCGGTCTCGCCATGGGCGCCGACCGCGGCATCCTCGTCAAGGCCGACGGCAATGTGGAGCCGCTGGCGGTCGCGAAGATCCTGAAAGCCATCGTCGATGAGGAGAAGCCCGGCCTCGTCATTCTCGGCAAGCAGGCCATCGACGACGACTCCAACCAGACCGGCCAGATGCTGGCCGCGCTGCTCGGATGGTCGCAGGCGACCTTCGCCTCCAAGCTTGAAGTCGACGGAAGTGACTTCAAGGTCACGCGCGAGGTCGACGGCGGCCTGCAGACCGTGAAGCTGAAGGGACCGGCGATCGTCACCACCGACCTCCGCCTGAACGAGCCGCGCTATGCG
>PNLC01000389.1 GCA_013822885.1 Bradyrhizobium sp. | reverse complement strand
GACGGCGAACTGGTGCGCGTCGATCCGCATATTGTGCTGGAGCGCACGGTATCGCATGGCGGGCGGCTGGTGCCGTTTCAGGCCGGCGGCGACTGGGACGGCAAGCTCGTCCACGAGCCTAGCGTGTTCGTCACCGCGATCGGCGCCGGCACCACCTATCCCGACTACAAGCCGGCGCCCTTCATCGTGTCTTCGGAAGTCGACGGCGTCGACATGGTCACTGTCGTGACCGAGGGCATTTTCAGCTATTGCGGCGTCAAGGTGAAGATCGATACCGACCGTTATCTCGGCCCGGAGACCGCCACCGTCCGCGCGCAGGGCGAGGCGATCGGTCATGTGACGTCCAGCGAATACGGCTCGCAGATGCTGTCGCTCGGCGGCGTGCATCATCTGACCGGCGGTTCCAAGAAGGAAGGCCGCGTCACCTGCGATTCGCTGATGGACCTCTCCAACTGCAAGCCGGTAGAACTCACGATCGATGGCGGCGCCACGGTCGTGGTGCAGGCCGGCTATCCGCCGATCGTCAACGGTGTCGCCGAAGAGCGCATGCGGGTGGGGTGCGGCTCGGCGACCATCGGCATGTTCGCCAAGCAGTGGCACGGCAAGGTCGATGAGGTCGTGGTCGTGGACGACCACATCACCGGCGTCCTCAGCGAGCATCAGGCCGGCAAGCTGCTCGATATTCCCGATACCGGGATCAAGATGAAGGGGCGACGCTCGACCCCGGGCCGCTACTTTCAGGTCGCCGATCCCGGTACCGGCTGGGGCGGCACCAATATTTCAGATCCGCTGTCGGTGCTGGGGCCGTTCAATCCCAAGGAGGCGCGACCCGGTCTCACCATGCTGATGGTCTCGACCACAGGTGAACATGCTGCCTATTACGAGCTCGACGAAGGGTTGCGGCCTATCGAGAAGCAGATGCCGCCCGATCTCCAGTTTTCGGTCGAACGCATCCAGGAGAATTGCGAGCCGGCGCTATGCACGGTGCTCTTCATGGGCGGCGCCGGCGGATCGCTACGCGCCGGAGTGACCGACAATCCAGTGCGGCTGACGCGGTCGGTCAAGGATGCGCTGACGCGGGTTACCAGCGGCGGCGCGCCCGTCTATGTCTGGCCGGGTGGCGGCATCACCTTCATGGTCGACGTCACGCAGATGCCGGCCGGCGCATTCGGCTATGTGCCGACACCAGCGCTGGTGGCGCCGATCGAGTTCACGCTGCGGCTTTCCGACTATGCCGCGCTCGGCGGCCACATGGATCACGTGCGGCCGCTGGCATCCCTGCGGGACAACACGGAACTTCGCCCGATGCCTTATATTCCGGGACGACGCGCATGAGCCGGCTTCCGCAAATCGCACTTCTACCTGACGGCAAGCGGCTGCATTTGCAGGACGGTCCGATCGATCTGATCATCGAAGCAAGTGGCAGCGCGGCGGAGGTGCGTGCCGGCTATGAGGCTGCGGCACGGCGATTTACCGGCTTGCTTGATGAACTCTGTGGGGAATTGGTTGAATTGCGTCAGCCAGCCGATCCGGCCGGGTGCACGCTGAAGGGCATCGTCGCGCGCCGGATGCACGCGGCGGTGGCGCCGTTTGCAGCGGAGGAGTTCATCACGCCGATGGCGGCAGTGGCGGGAAGCGTCGCGGAGGAGATCCTCGGCGCGATGCTGGACGCGGCGCGGCTACAGCGAGCCTATGTCAACAACGGCGGCGATATCGCGCTGCATTTGACCGGCGGCGCGCAATTCACCGTCGGGCTGATGGACCGGCCTGACCAGTATGGGCTGATGCGAACGATCGCCATCGAACCCGACGATCCGTCGCGAGGGATCGCGACCAGCGGTCGTCACGGCCGCAGTTTTTCATTCGGCATCGCCGATGCCGTTACCGTGCTGGCGCGGACGGCGTCGCAGGCCGATGCCGCTGCCACCATGATTGCCAACGCCGTGGACTTGCCCGGTCATCCTGCCATTGTCCGCTGTCCGGCCAATGATCTGCAGCCCGACAGCGACCTCGGCGCGCGCCTCGTCACCCGCGACGTCGGCAAATTAAGGGAAGAAGAGGTCGACGACGCGCTGAGGGCAGGGGCGATCCGGGCGCGGCAGTTGCTCGCGGCCGGATTGATCGAAGGTGCGGCCTTGCGTCTACTGGGCGAGACGGTCGTGGTGGGCGCAAAAGGGATCGGGACACGGGCGTTGCCAGCGTTTCACGGAAGCGCGGTAGAAACAGCGATGCATGTATGATCGAGAGCGAGGCAGATAGAATGAGCGCGATCATTCGAAAGATCGTCACGGTGGTCGAGGAAACTCATCTGGAAATGGGGCAGAAGGTCGCCCCGCCGACGCGGCGCGCGGCGGCGATTGCCGTGATCGAAAATCCGTTTGCCGGCCGCTATGTCGAAGATCTCTCGCCGCTGATCGCGATCGGCGAGGAACTCGGCGAGTTGCTCTCGAAAAAGGCCGTTGCCGCGCTCGGCATCGACGGCGCCAAGGCCCACAGCTACGGCAAGGCCGCCGCTGTCGGCGAAAATGGCGAACTCGAACATGCGGCAGCGATCTTGCATCCGAAGATGGGTGCGCCGGTGCGGAAAGTCCTGAGTAAGGGCGCGGCGCTGATCCCGTCGTCGAAGAAGCGCAGCGGGCCGGGAACGACCCTGGATATTCCGCTCGGCCACAAGGACGCAGCGTTCGTGCGCAGCCATTTCGACGGCATGGAAGTACAGATCAACGATGCGCCGCGTGCCAACGAGATCATGGTGGCGGTTGCGGTCACCGACAGCGGCAGGCCTCTGCCGCGCGTCGGCGGGTTAACGGTTTCGGAAGTCAAAGGCGAAGACGGTTTAAGATAATTGCGTCAACATTGGAGGTAGGGATGCGACGTAGACACGTATTGGGAGCTGGCCTGGCGATCGCTGTCGCCAGCATGGCGGGGAACGCCATGGCGCAGAGCGAGATCAAGATCGGCGAGATCAACAGCTATTCGCTGTTGCCCGCTTTCACCGAGCCGTATCGCAAGGGCTGGCAGCTTGCGGTCGAGGAAATCAATGCCGCAGGCGGCATCAATGGCAAGAAGCTCGTCGTCATTTCCAAGGACGACGGCGGCAAGCCCGCGGATGCGACGACAGCGGCCAACGAACTGGTGTCGAGCGAGAACGTGGCGATGCTGACCGGCACGTTCCTGTCCAATATCGGCCTTGCCGTCAGCGATTTCGCCAACCAGAAGAAAGTGTTCTTCCTGGCGGCGGAGCCTCTGACCGATGCCATCACCTGGTCCAAGGGCAATCGCTACACCTTCCGCCTGCGCCCTTCCAACTACATGCAGGCGGCGATGCTGGTGGAGGAGGCTGCAAAGCTGCCGGCCAAACGCTGGGCAACGATTGCGCCGAACTATGAATACGGTCAGTCCGCGGTCGCCGTGTTCAAGAAGCTGATGTCGGAGAAGCGGCCTGACATCCAGTGGGTCGACGAGCAGTGGCCGCCGCAGGGCAAGATCGACGCCGGTCCGGTGGTGCAGGCGGTTGCTGCCGCCAATCCCGAAGCGATCCTCAATGTCACCTTCGGCGCCGATCTGGTCAAACTCGTACGCGAAGGCAATACCCGCGGCCTGTTCAAGGGACGCTCGGTGGTCTCCTTCCTCACCGGCGAACCGGAATATCTCGATCCGCTGAAGGACGAGACTCCCGAAGGCTGGATCGTCACGGGTTACCCCTGGTACGACATCAAGACGCCGGATCACGACAAGTTTCTCAAGGCCTACCAGGCCAAGTTCAACGACTATCCACGCCTCGGCTCGATCGTTGGCTATCAGACCATCAAGGCGGCGGCGGCGATCCTGGCCAAGGCCAATTCGACCGATCCGGAGAAGCTGATCGCGGCGACCGAGGGGCTGTCAATGCCGTCGCCGTTCGGCGAGATTACCTTCCGCAAGATCGACCATCAGTCGACGCTGGGTGCCTATGTCGGCAAGACCGCGCTGAAGGACGGCAAGGGCGTGATGGTGGACTCGGTCTACCGCAAGGGGAGCGACTATCTCCCGAGCGATGCGGAAGTGGAGAAGCTCCGCCCGAAGCAGTGAGCTTTGGCCGCGGTCTGAGGCTTTTCATGGTTCGAGACGCGCGGCTGTGCCGCGCTCCTCACCATGAGGGTCCGAAGGACCTCTCCATCGATGGCCTCATCCTGAGAAAGTGCGAAGCACCGTCTCGAAGGATGAGGACCCCGCTCTGACGATTTGCGCTAACCCGGACCGCCAATGGCCTTCTACTTCGCTCAGTTCCTGACCGGGCTTGCCAGCGCAGCATCGCTGTTTCTGGTCGCATCAGGGCTGTCCATCATTTTCGGCGTGACGCGGATCGTGAATTTCGCCCATGGCGCATTCTATATGCTGGGCGCCTATGTCGCGTTCACGCTGACGGAACGGTTCTCTGGCGCCTTCGGCTTCTGGGGCGGCATCGTCGTTGCGGCGCTGGTCGTGGCGGTCGTCGGTGTGCTGGTCGAGATGGTGCTGCTGCGGCGGATCTACCATGCGCCGGAACTGTTCCAGTTGCTCGCCACCTTCGGCCTGACCTTGATGGTTCAGGATATCGTGGTGCTGATCTGGGGGCCGGACGATCTGCTCGGCCGCCGCGCGCCCGGTTTCAGGGGCGCGGTCGATTTCTTCGGCCAGAACATACCGAGCTACGATCTGTTCCTGATTGCGCTCAGTCCGGTCGTGCTCGGCGCACTCTGGCTGTTGTTCCAGCGCACGCGCTGGGGT
>PNLC01000388.1 GCA_013822885.1 Bradyrhizobium sp. | reverse complement strand
CCGCCTCCGTCGTCAGCACCGCATCGCCGTGGATATCCTTGCCGGATGTCAGCTCCCGGCCGCCGGTCGGAATGATGGCGGCGACCTGCGGCAGCGCGGAAACGTTCTTGCCGACCTCCGGTCCCCTGGCCGAACTCGCCAGCACCTCGCCCTTGGGGTCGATCACATAGGCGAACGCCGCCTTGCCGACCTGCGCGTCGTCGAAGAAGTCGGCGAGGAAGCCGAGATTGATCTCGGCGACGGTGATGCTGCCGTCGGCGTGCGGCAGCGAGATCGACATGAACGGGCGCTGGTCGCGCAGATACGCCGGCGAAAAGCTGGTGCCGCGCCGGACGGTCTCGATGAACCTGACGTCGCGGGAAAAGTCGGCGTTGCTGTCGAGCGTGACGGTCTGGCGGGTGTGGCGCAACTGCTCGCGGCCCTGGGCGCTGAGCAGCGAGAGCTGGTTGACCTGCGGCACCTGTCGCAGCAGCTGCGCATAGTCGGCGCGGCGCTCCTCGGTCCGGGTCGAGGAGGCGCGGGTCACCCAGCTGATCTGGCGCTCCAGGTCGCCCATCGACTGTTCGATCCGCTTGGCGGTGGCTTCCGCCTTCTCGGACATGCCGTCGGCCAGCGACCGCTTGATGCCGCCATAGGTGATCCAGATTTCCATCGCGCCGTTGACGGCCAGCACGAACACGACGAGGCCGACCAGCGCCACCACGTATTTGGCGAACAGGCCTTCACGCAGGAACCAGACCTTGTCCTTGACCTCGCTCATCCGGACCCTCGTGCGCCGCCTTGGCGGACGCATCGTTACGCGCGGCGCTGGCCTCTCCCGGGGGCCGCCGCAGATGAGCCTATCTAGCACGAATCGAGGGGGCCGGCGGGGTCTCCGCCAGCATGGTTAGCCCGGATTCTGGGCAGGAAACGCCGGGCGAAGGTTCGGCCGTGGCCGCTGCGGCAAGCTCAACGATTGAACAACTGCCGAAGCACCTCGTTCATCGGCTGGCTGTCCTGCTGCGCCGTGGTCTCGCTCGGCGGTACAGGTGCGGCAGGCTCGGAGGGTGCGTTCTCGGTCGGCACGGTTGGAGCCGACTCCAGCGCTGCCGATCCTGGGGAGGTGATGCTGCGCTGGCCGCCCGGGCGCGGGGCAGTCTGTGTCGAGCCGCCTTGACCGGAGCCTTGCCCGAACCCGCTCAAGCCCTGCTGCAACAGATTGCCAATGGTCTCGCCGAGCTGGCCGCCGAGCGGGCTGGCAGGCTGGTTGGTCCCGGCCTGTCCGCCGGCCGCCCCCTGTCCGCCCGCGGCGCCCTGTTGTCCGCCGCCGAGCAGGCCGCCGATCGCAGCGCCGAGGCCGGCGCCGTTCGGACCGAACAGGCCCTTGCCCATCTCCTTGAGCTTCGCATAGGCGCCTTCGGGATTATCGAGGATGCCCTGCATCTCCGGATAGATCCGAGGTTGGCCCCACGGCCCCTCGATCATCACGGGAATGCCGAACCCGACCGGGTCGGCGGCGCGGCCCTGGCCTTCGGTGGTCATCACGAGCTTGGGTTCGACGCGGAAGCCGATCTGCTTGGTGCCGAGATCGATGGTGCCGGCGCCGGTCATCTTCACCAGCGGCCCGACCAGGTTGAGATCGGTGGTCTGCGCCTGGCCCTTGTCGATCTTGAACGACGCCGAAAGCTGCGACAGATCCGTCGCCTTCTCCTCGCCCTCCTGCCAGCCCGACAGCGTGCCAGATGTGAGCGAGCGGATCATCTGCGCGACGTTGAGCCCCCTGATCGCGCCATCCTGGAACACGACGAAGGCGGTGCCGGCCACGTTCGACATGATCGCGCGCTGGCTGGTCCCGGCGGCGCGGACGCTGATTTTCGCCTGCATCCTGCCGTCGAGCTTGTCAAAGTCGGCGAGGCTGCGCAACACCGGCAACGCACGCACGCCGGTAAGGTCGGCCCGCATCGCGAAACTGGGTGTGGCGGTTGATGCGTCGATGGTTACGTCGCCATTGGCGTTGCCGTCATAGGCGCCGATATTGAAAACCTGCGCCTTCAATACGCCGCTTGCCAGCGTGGCTTCGATGGCGGCCGGAGCAAACCGACCGTCGCCGATGGTGAGTTCGGCGGCCGATATGCGCGCCTGCACGTCGATATAGTTGAGGCCGTTGAGGTCGATCGTCGCGCTGCTCCAGGGCTGCGCGGCGGAATTTGTGCTGCGTGACGTCGCAACCGCAAGCTTCTGGAAATCGAGGTCGAGCTTGACCAGCGGCTTGCTCGCCAGATCGACCGAGGCCCAGCCGTTGAACGCGCCATCGCCGAGGGTGCCGGTGACGCCGTTGATCATCACGGCGGAGCCGTTGAGCCGGACCCCGGCCTTGGCGGACAATTGCGCGTGCAGCAGGCCGGGGGCGTCGATGGTGATTTCGGCCGGGATGTTCTGCCGCTCGATCGGCGGCGCGGGTGGTGCCGCCTTGATATCGAACTTCAGCGGGTTGCCGTTGCTGCGCGCATTGCCGGACAGGTGGATCCTGCGGTCGGCATCGATCGATATCTCGGCATTGACAGCCTCGATCCTGCTCTCGACGCGGTCACGCAGGTTGGAGAATATGATCGTCCCGCCGCTGACGCTGACATGCTCGATCGTAAGGGCATCAGTGGTGTTGCTGGCGGCAGGCTTCGTCGCGGCGGTACCGGCCTCTCTCAGCCGCTCGCGCCGCAGCGGCAAATTCACCACCGGGCGGATGACGACGAGGTCGGTGATACGCGGCTTGCCGGCCCACACGCTCGCCAGCGTCACATCGGCCTGGATGCTGGCGGCCGCGAAGCGGTTGTTGATGTCGCGCTCCTTCGGGTCCTGCAGCGTCACGTCGTTCAGCGTGATGTTGAGCTGCGGCCACAGGCCGATCCTGGCGCCGCCGTTGATGGCGAGCTTGTAGCCGGTCTCGCGCTCGACCCGCGCCTCGATCTGCCCCGTCAGGAACCCCGACGGGATGCCGATCACCAGCAGCAGCGCGATGATGGCGATCACGGCGGCAACGGCCGCGCCGACGATTTTCAGTGCTCTCATTTCGACATTCCAGACCGCGTAAACGGCTCTCATTTCGGCGGCGCAACCCGCGGGCGCAAGCGGTCAGGCGAGTTTATCCCGGAAACGGGATGCCGCTCGGAGCAGCCAAAAATATTCCGGCTGATCTGCGAACTTATGTGACTTAGGACACACTCATAAGGTAGGGAATCTTGCTAACGGCTCCGGAGGCTGGCCGGAACCAATTTGGAAGGCAATACAATGAGTAAACAGGCCGAATTTGCGGTCATTTTGAAAATGAACCCGATGTTTTCGGATTTGGGCGCCGACGAGCTGCAGCGCATCTCCGGCCTTTGCCACACCCAGCAGATGGGCATCGGCGAGACGCTGTTCCAGAAGGGCGATCCCGGCGATGCGCTCTACGGGGTCCGGCGCGGCCAGATCCGGATCGAGACCGGCGCCTCGGACGGCAGCCGCCTGACGCTGAATTTCATGGGGCCCGGCGACCTGTTCGGCGAGGTCGCCGTGCTCGACGGCGATAGCCGCACGGCGGACGCGACCGCCGGCGAGCCGTCGGAACTGTTCGTCTTGCGGCGCGAGGATTTTCTCGCCTTCCTCGAGCGCGAGCCGAAGGTCGCAATCAAGATCATCATGCTGTTGTGCCAGCGCATCCGCTGGCAGAGCGAGCGGATGGAGGAATCGGTGCTGCAGCCGCTGCCGGTCCGCCTCGCCCGGCGGCTCTGCGCGCTCGCCTCCGATTTCGGTTCGGAAGTTCACATTTCGCAGGAACAGCTCGGCGTCTTCGTCGGCGCCGCCCGCGAAAGCGTCAACCGCCAGCTGCAGCTCTGGCGCAAGGACGGCATCCTGGATCTGCAGCGCGGACGAATTCTGCTGCAGAACATGACCAAGCTGACGGCGGTGGCGCGGAACGAGTAGGTCCCTGATGGGCAGGTATCGCCCGCTGTGGTACAATGACCGCATGAACAAGCTACTTAAAGAAGTGATCGAGCATGCCGAGAACTGGCCCCGGGAGGACCAGGAGGAGCTTGCCGAATACGCGCGCGAGATCGAAGCCCGTCGGACCGGCATCTACACCATGTCGGACGGCGAGCGGTCGGCAGTCCTAAAGGGTTTAGCCGAGGCCGATCGCGGGGAATTCGTGTCGGACGAACTGATCGCCGAGGCCGACAAGCGCCTCGAAGGATGAGAGTACGCTACACGCCTGCGGCGTTCGCCGATCGAGAGCGAATACTCCAATACTTGAGAGAGCGATCCATCAGCGGCGCGCGCAACGTAGCGCATACGAGATGCTGTCGGCACACGTCTCGAAGAGCCTGGAAGAACAACGATAGATAACCGGCGACGGTGGGCTCACTTCGCCGCGGGCGACATTGCCGGCGGCACCGAGGGCGGGCCCTTGGCTGGCGGCTCCTTCTGGTGATCCGATCCGTGACCCGGTTCGTCGGGCTCGCCGCTGGAGACCAGCAGCTTCTGGCCGAAGCGCCAGCACAGTGCGCCGAGATCGTCCATCACCATGAACATCGCCGGCACGAACACCAGCGACAGGATGGTGGAGAATATCAGACCGCCGATCACGGCGAGCGCCATCGGCGAGCGGAATTCGCCGCCGGCGCCGAAGGCCAGTGCGGAAGGCATCATGCCCGCCGCCATCGCGATCGTGGTCATCACGATCGGGCGCGCGCGCTTCATGCCGGCGTCGATGATGGCTTCGTCGCGCTTCTTGCCCTCGCGGATCG
>PNLC01000387.1 GCA_013822885.1 Bradyrhizobium sp. | reverse complement strand
CGCCCCGCAATGCGTGTGGCCAGTTGTTTGGTATGGCCGACGAGATCAGGGCGGCCGATAGCCGCGCTGAGGCCGGGGGCGACCCATTCCATCGGGATGTCCGACCGGCGCTTCTCGGACAGGGCGATCTTGGCGTCCTCGACCTCCATCGCCAGCGTATGGCCGCGCTGTTCGTTGACCACGCGGATCAAACGGTCGAGCAGTTCGGGCTCGCTGGCTTCCTGCCGGACCTGGCGGATATCGGCCATCACCCGCGGCTCATACATGCGGTTGATGCTCGACCACGTTGCAAGGTCGTGGAAGTAACTCGACGGCACGTCGAGCCCGGCGCGTTTCATGGCGCTGCCGAAGCCGAACAGCGGCATGACGACGCCGAGGCTGAGCTGGCGATCAAAGTCCGTCCCGCCGATGCGCACGCCGTCATTGGCGAGAATATCGGCCGTGCGATCGGCCCTGCCGTGGCGCTCGGGGCCCAAGCGTACGATGGAGAAGTCGGACGTGCCACCGCCGATATCGGCGATCAGCGCCACTTCCTCCGACGCGATCTGCCGCTCATAGTCCAGGGCTGCTGCGATCGGTTCGAACTGAAACGTGACGTCGTCGAAACCGATCTCTCGCGCGATCGTCCGCAAGGTATCCTCGGCCTTGCGATCGGCGTCCGGCGCATTGTCGACGAAGTGCACCGGCCGGCCATGGACGACCTGCCGCAGTTCGCGGCCGCTGGCCTGTTCCGCGCGGCGTTTCACCGCGCCGAGATAATAGGCGATGACATCGCGAAAGCTGACCCGTGTGCGTCCGAGCCGGGTGGTTTCGTCGATCAGCGAGGTTCCGAGCACCGACTTGAGGCTTCGCATCAGGCGGCCGGGTGCGCCTTCGACATAGGCTTCCACGGCCCTGCGGCCGATCAGAACGCCGCCGTCCGTCTCATAGAACATCGCGCTCGGTATTGTGTTCTGAGCAGCCTCCAGCGCCACCAGAACAGGCGCCTGGCCCTCGATGGTGCCAAGCGTCGTGTTCGACGTTCCGAAATCTAGGCCACAGATTGACATGGATGCTCCAGGAGGGAGCGTCCGTTTACACATTACAATGCCATCGATCCACCCTTATCTCGTCGTGTCATCTCAAGGGGTTGTTCGCACGCGTTGATTTGTTCGATTAAGGCCATCCACAGATCAATTTGTTTGCGGCAACGCCTTGATGAAATAATCCGCGATGGTCCATAAGCGGCGTCCGGCGGCCAAGGCGATTCACCTGCCGCCGTGGTTTTGGGAAAGATTTGGCGTGGCAAACATCAATCGACAGATCGCGGAAGAACTTGGCGTGCGCGAGCAGCAGATTGCTGCGACGGTGGAACTGCTCGACGGCGGCGCCACGGTGCCGTTCGTGGCGCGCTATCGCAAGGAAATCACTGGCGGACTCGACGACGCGCAACTGCGTACGCTGGAGGAACGCCTGACATATTTGCGCGAGCTCGAGGAGCGCCGGGTCGCGATCCTCAATTCGGTCCGCGAGCAGGGCAAGCTCGACGCGGCGCTGGAAGCCGCGATCATGGCCGCCGACAGCAAGGGGCGCCTGGAAGACATCTACCTGCCATTCAAGCCGAAGCGCCGCACCAAGGCCGAGATTGCCAAGGAGGCCGGGCTGGAGCCGTTGTCCGAACTGTTGCTGACGCAGCCGCAGAACGATCCGCAGCTCGTCGCCGCGGGCTATGTCGACGCCGAGAAGCAGGTGGCGGATGTTGCCGCGGCGCTCGAAGGCGCGCGTGCGATCCTGGTCGAGCGCTTTGCCGAGGACGCCGATCTGATCGGTCGGTTGCGCGAGGATATGTGGTCGGCCGGCCAGATGACATCCACGGTGCGCAAGGGCAAGAAGACCGAGGGCGAGAAATTCGCCGACTATTTCGAGTACAACGGCGCTCTCCACAAGCTGCCGTCGCACCGCATTCTCGCGCTGTTTCGGGGCGAAAAGGAAGAAATCCTCGAACTGCAGATTCAGCCTGAGGCGAATGTGCCCGAGCCCGGCGTGCCCAGCGCCTATGAACTCAAGATCATGCAGCGCTTCGGCATTACCGATCAGAAGCGGCCGGGCGACCGCTGGCTGGTCGACACCGCCCGCTGGGCGTGGAAGACCAAGATTCAGGTGCATCTGAATATCGATTTGCGGATGCGGCTGTGGACGGCAGCCGAGACCGAGGGCGTGCGGGTGTTCGCGTCGAACTTGCGCGACCTGCTGCTGGCGGCACCCGCCGGCGCGCGCGTCACCATGGGGCTCGACCCCGGCTATCGCTCCGGCGTCAAGGTCGCCGTCGTCGATGCGACGGGGAAGGTGGTGGCGACCACCGTGATTTATCCGCATGAACCGCAACGGCAATGGGATGCGGCGCTGGCCACATTGGGCAAGCTTGCGGTTGCGCACCGCGTCGACCTGATCGCGATCGGCAACGGAACCGCTTCGCGCGAGACCGACAAGCTGGCAGCGGAACTCGTCAAGCTGCTGCCGGATCTGAAGATGTCGAAGATCGTGGTGTCGGAGGCTGGTGCTTCGGTCTACTCCGCCTCGGCCTTCGCGTCCGAGGAACTGCCCGAACTCGACGTCACCTTGCGCGGCGCGGTCTCGATTGCACGGCGCCTGCAGGATCCGCTCGCCGAGCTCGTCAAGATCGATCCGAAGGCGATCGGGGTTGGACAGTATCAGCATGACCTCGGCGAATCCAAGCTGGCGCGTTCGCTCGATGCCGTGGTCGAAGACTGCGTCAACGCGGTCGGTGTCGATGCCAACACGGCTTCCGCGCCGCTGCTGGCACGGGTATCCGGTATCGGGGCGGGCCTGGCGCAAAGCATCGTGCAGCATCGCGACGCCAACGGGCCGTTCAAATCGCGCAAGGCACTGAAGGAAGTGCCGCGGCTGGGGCCAAAGGCATTTGAGCAATGCGCCGGCTTTCTGCGCATCAACGATGGCGATGACCCCCTCGACGCTTCGGGCGTGCATCCCGAAGCCTATCCGGTGGTGCGACGGATCATCGCCGCGTCAAAGAGCGACATCAAGGCGCTGCTCGGCAATGCCGAGGTCGTGCGCCAGCTGAAGCCGCAGGCTTTCGTCGACGAAACGTTCGGCCTGCCGACAGTGACCGACATCCTGCGCGAGCTGGAAAAGCCCGGCCGCGATCCGCGCCCGGCCTTCAAGGCCGCGGTGTTCAAGGAGGGCGTCGAGGAAATCAAGGATCTCAAGCGCGGCATGATCCTCGAAGGCACCGTGACCAACGTCGCGGCGTTCGGCGCCTTTGTCGACATCGGCGTGCATCAGGACGGCCTGGTGCACATCTCGGCGATGTCGAAGACCTTCATCAAGGACCCGCGAGAGGTGGTGAAGCCGGGCGACATCGTCAAGGTCAAGGTGCTGGAGGTCGAGGTCGCCCGCAAGCGCATCGCGCTGACGCTGCGCCTCGATGACGAGGTCGGCAGCAAGGGGCCGAAGCTGTCGGACACCAAAATGCGCGAATATTCCAAGGCATCGATGACATCGTCAGCGCCGCGCAAGCCGCAGGAGCAGGGCGGTGGCGGCGCGCTGGCCGAGGCCATGCGCCGCGCCGCGGAGAAGAACGGGCGACGATCCTAGTCTAGCTCGACGTGAGCAGGTTCACCCGGGCGTTGGCGAGGATCAGACGATCGGCCAGCAACTGCGCGAGGTTGCGCATGATCCGCTCGCCGGCGCGCGGGTGCTGCTTTCGAAAGCGTTCGAAATCGCGCAGCGGGACATCGTAGGCCGTGGCGGCCATGTCGGCGATGACGTCGGCGGAGCGTTGTGGTTCCAGCAGCGCCATCTCGCCGAACGGCATTCCTGCCGTCAGCGTCGCCAGCCTGATTCCGTCGGGCAGGGTGACATGCACGACGCCGCTTCTGAGAAAGAACAGCGATGTGGCGGCATCGCCGGTGGCGATAATCCTCTCGCCGGCCTGATAGGTACGGATTGTTGCGAGCGAGGCGAAATCGGTCAGCTCTTCGTCCGTCAGTCCCGCCAGCAGCGATTGCTCGGACAGTTCGGTTGCCTCGAAGAAATCAATGGCGCCGCCATACCGGTATACCACCTGATCTTCCGCCCATTCGATCGCAGCATCAAGAAGGAAGTAGTTGCGGATGTTGGTGAGACCTGCCGTCCAGCCGGAGATCATCTTCCATTCGGGAGACGAGCGCTTGACGCCGGACAGGATCACGGTGACTTGATGCGCCGAGAGTTCACGAAACTCCTCGGCGAGCAGGCGGGTGCCAGCGCGCGTCATGGCGGTGACGCGGCGGAGGTCGAAGATGACGAGCTGCGGGCGCGGCTTTGCCGCGAGCTGCCGCGAGACGTAATCGACATTGGAGAATGACAGCGTACCGACCAGTTCGATAACGCGAACATCTTCATGATGTGCCGCAAGAATGTTCTGTTCCGTCGCACGCCTGACGCGTCGCGACGGGCTGTTGCCGATGTCGTAGTCGGCGATGATGCTGGTGCGGGCGTCGTCGCTGCGGTTCAGCATATGCAGGTCGTAATGCGAAGACAGCGCCTCGCAGACCTTGATGCCGCGGACGCTATTGCCGTGCTTGTCGAGCTTCGGCGAATAGCTGCCGAGCCCAAGGCGGGCCGGCAGCGCGGCGAGGATGCCGCCGCCGACGCCGCTCTTGGCGGGGATGCCGACGCGGTAGATCCATTCGCCGGCGTAGTCGTACATGCCGGAACTGGTCATGACGGAAAGCGTGCGCGAGATGGCGTAAGCGCTCA
>PNLC01000386.1 GCA_013822885.1 Bradyrhizobium sp. | reverse complement strand
GGCCGCCGCCGTCGCGCACCTGCGGATCGCTGTAGTCGACCTTGCCGTCGGCCAGCCGCTTTACCGGCCCGCGGCGGGCGTCGCGGTCGAACGTGTTGGCGCCGGAGGACAGATCGGCGCCAGCACAGAAACCGCGGCCCGCGCCGGTCACGATGATGGCGCGGATGTTGTCGTCCTTGTCGGCCGCGTCGAACGCGTCGATCATTTCCTGCTGCATCGTGCCGTTGAAGGCGTTCAGCTTGTCGGGCCGGTTCAGGGTGATGGTGAGGATCTGGTCCTCGACCTCGTACTTGATGGTCTCATACGCCATGGGGGGTTCCTTCCTTTGTGTTATTGTTTGACTGCTCGACATATCGTCATGCCCGGGCTTGTCCCGGGCATCTACGTCTTTCTGTCCGCAGAGAGCGTAAAGACGTGGATGGCCGGGACAAGCCCGGCCATGACGGCTCTATGTCGCTACCTCTTCGGCGGCAGCGGCCACGGTCGTTGCGGACCGCGCAGACCCTCGAAAGCCTTGGCCATGCCGAGCACGCCGAGATCGTCGAAGCGGCGGCCGACGATCTGCACGCCGATCGGAAAGCCCTTCTCGTCATAGCCGCCATTGATGGAGACGGCCGGGTTCTCCGCCATATTCCACGGCACAGTAAAGGCGATGTGCTCGAACGGCCTGGCGGGATCGTTGAGCGGCGAGGCGAACTCGGCCGGGTAGTTCACGACCGGCGATACCGGCGAAATCACGTAATCCAGCTCGTGGAACAGCTTTGCCGCGGCGGCGCGGATCGCCATCGTGGCGTTGAAACCCCTGACGACGTCGACGCCCGAGAGTTTGGCGCCGGCCTCCGCCCAGTTGAGGATGTAAGGCAGGGCCTTGCCGCGCTCCTCCGACGGCAGCTTCGAAAGATCGTCCCACATCCGCGCGCGCCAGAAATTGTCGAGGCCGTCGAGCATCTCCCGGGTCAGGATGCCGTCGACCTCGGTCACCACGGCACCGGCGGATTCGAACGCCTTGGCGGCCTTGACGGCGACCGCGCGCACCGCCTTCTCCAGCGGCTGGCCGGTTCCGGCATCGAGCATCAGGCCGATGCGCAGCTTGCGCGGCGATTTCTCGTGCGCCTTCCAGTTGATGTTGTCGGCCGGCAGGCTCATGCCGTCACGGCGATCCGGTTTCGACAACACGCACATCATCAGCGCGGCATCGTCGACGATGCGGGTCATCGGCCCGGCGACGCGGCCGACATAGGGCGGATCGATCGGAACGCGCCCGAGGCTCGGCTTCAGCGCGACGAGACCGCACCATGCGGCCGGCAGCCGTACCGAACCGCCGATATCAGTCCCCAGATGCAGCGGTCCGTAGCCGGCCGCGGCTGCAGCGCCGGCGCCGGAAGACGACCCGCCGGGGTTCTTGCCGAGGTCCCAGGGGTTGCGGGTGAGGGGATGGAAACTGGAAAGTCCCGACGACAGCATGCCGTAGTCCGGCATCGTGGTCTTGGAAAAGATGATGGCGCCGGCTTCCCGCAATCGCGCGGCGGGCGGCGCATCCCTCTCTGCGGGGACCTGCTTGACGCTGGCTGCGCCCAGCGGAATCGGCTGGCCCTTGGTCGCGATGTTGTCCTTGATCGTGGCCGGTACGCCGTCGAGCGTGCCTACGGGTTCGCCCTTCTGCCAGCGGTCGGTCGATGCCCGGGCGGCGGCGCGAGCGCCTTCGGGATCGAACAGATACAGCGCCTTGATGTGCGGCTCCCAAGCCGCGACGTGATCGAGCACTTCCTCCATCACTTCCGATGGCGAGAACTGCTTGGCGCGATAGCCCGCGATCAGATCGACCGCGGAAAGGTCGTGCAGCGAGGTGACTTCTTCTTCTGCTTCGGGGACCTGCTTATGCATGCGAACCTACCGGGAGACGGGTTTCGATGATGCGGGCGAACATGCTGGCGCCGATCGGCAGGATCTTGTCGTCGAGGACGTAGCCCGGATTGTGCACCGGCACCGAACCGTCATGGCCGATCCAGAAATAGGCGCCGGGCACCGCGTGCATCATGTCGGCGAAATCCTCGCTCCCCATCTTCGGCGTCGTACGCGTGAACACCTTGGCCGGATCGACCACGGTCTTCGCCACTTCCTCGACCACCCTGGACTGCTCTTCCTTGTTGACCAGCACGCTGAAAATATCGCGGATGTCGACCGATATTTCGCACTGGAAGGTCGCGGCAATGCCGGCGGAGATCACGCGCATGCGCTCGCGGATCAGCGCGCGGACGCCGTCGTCGAACGCCCGCACCGTTCCGCAGAGTTTCGCGTCGCCGGGGATCACGTTATAGGCCGAACCCGCATGGATCTGGGTGATCGACAGCACCGCTGCCTTCAACGGATCGACATTGCGGCTGACGATGGTCTGCAGCGCCTGGGCCAGCGTGGTTGCGATAACGACCGCATCCTTTGACCGTTCCGGCATCGCGCCGTGCGCGCCGTAGCCGTTGATGGTGATGTCGAAGAAGTCGGCGCCGGCCATCGCGGGGCCGGGGAGAATCGCGATCTCGCCGTGGTTCATGTCGGGCGCGTTGTGCAGCCCGTAGACCTCGTCGCAGGGGAATTTCTCGAACAGTCCGTCCTTGAGCATGGCGCGCGCGCCGCCAAGGCCTTCCTCGGCCGGCTGGAAGATAAAGTGCACGGTGCCGTCGAAATTCCTGGTCTCGGCCAGGTAGCGCGCGGTGCCGAGCAGCATGGTGGTGTGGCCGTCATGGCCGCAGCCGTGAAAGCGGCCGGGAATGGTGGAGCGCCATTTCAGGTTGGTGTTCTCCTCCATCGGCAGTGCGTCCATGTCGGCGCGCAGCCCGATGCGCTTGCCGCCATTGCCCTTGCCCTTGAGCACGCCGATCACGCCGGTGCCGCCGAGGCCGCGATGCACCTCGATGCCCCATCCCTTCAGCTTGTCGGCGACGATGCCCGAGGTGCGCACTTCCTCGAAGCCGATCTCTGGATGGGCATGCAGATCGCGGCGGATGGCGGTCAGTTCTTCGGCAAAGCCGTCGATGCGTTCGATATTGGGCATTTCTGTTATCCCGTGACTGAGGACGTTGAGCGTGACTTGAACGCAGGGCCGTTCGGCTTGATGCGGATGCCCGGACGCAGCCGCGTCCAGGGCAATGCCGCGGTGTCGGCCGGCATCGCGCCGGGCGCGGCGCAGATCAGGAGCTTTTCGGCGATCGGTTCGAAATCGGCGCGGAAGTGCACCGAACTCTTGTTGACCAGGATCGCCTGTTCAGTCGGCTCGATGCCGACATAGCGGTACATCGACTGGTCGGCGAGCTGAGCCTTGTGCGAACTCACGACCACCCTGACGTCGCCGATGCGCAGGCAGGCCGAGGGGCCCATGTCCATGTCGCGGCCGCCGTAATAGGGGCCGGGGGCGACGAACTTTCCGTCGGACAGTTTCTCGACGACGAAGGTTTCCTGATAGGGCGCGTCGCCCGGAATGCCGGACTTGCCGCCGAGCCTCAGCGTCACGGTGGCGCCGACGCCGGCCTGGTGCGCGGCGCTCGCCGACTGCGGATCGTAGATCACGCCGGTGGCGGCGCGGGTGGCGTTGTTGCGCACCAGCGCGCGCAGCATGCCCGTGGTGTCGGAATCGCCGCCGGCGCCGGGATTGTCCTGGGTATCGGCGATGACGACCGGTCTGGTTGCCGATTTCGCCAGTTCCATCGCGAGGCGCACGCCGTCGTCGGGCGAATAGATCCGGCCGTCAAAATCGTCCTCGTGACTCTCAACCAGCGCCGCGAGTTTGTCGGCGGCGGCATCGGCGTCGGCCTGTGTCGTGCCATAGGCAAAAACGCTCGGACCGCAATCCCTGAAATCCGCGGCCGGAAAGCCTGGCGCGAACGACAGCGTCGGCACTGCGTCGCTTTCGAGCGCCGCGAGCTTTTCATAGATGCCCTTCGCCGGCTGGTCGCTGGTGCATTGCCAGGAGATCGGGATCAGGAACGGCAATTGCCGGAACGCCTTTGCGAAGCGCGTCTTTGTCTTCAGCATCAACGCAAGGTGTTTTGCGCAGGCGCGGCCGGTGTCGGCCATGTCGACATGGGGGTAGGTGCGGTAGGCGATCAGCGCGTCCGCATGTGCCATCATCTCGGGCGAGACGTTGGCATGGAGATCGAGGCTTACCACCAGCGGCAGGTCCTTGCCGATCACCTTGCGCACGCGGGCCAGCGTCTCGGCTTCGCCGTCGTCATGACGTTCTGTCACCATGGCGCCGTGCAGGTCGAGATAGACGGCATCGATCGGTCCCGCCGCGGCGATGCCGTCAACCATCTCCTTCATGACGCGCTCAAAGGCGTCCGTGGTGACATGCGCCGACGGTACCGCGGCCGCCGAGATTGTCGGCACCAGTTCCCAGCCATTGGCTTCGGCCGCCTCAACGAAGCCGGCAAGACCGACATTGATCTTTCGCATCACCTTGAGCACGTCGGCGCCGTGCGCCATCGATGGCCAGCCGCCGCCATGCACGAAATCGTCATAGGTCGCCTTCGTCGGCGCGAACGTGTTGGTCTCGTGCAGAAAGGCGCCAACGGCGATGCGGGTCATTCAGTGTCTCGACAAATGCTTTTGGTCGGGGGGACGTTAAGCGCGACATCGTGGCAAGCGCAAGCGGGGGAGCAATCCCGTTTTGCATGCCGCCCCACCGTCATATGTGGACGGCCCCTATTGGCAAGCCCTTTTTGACGTGTCGAACGAGTTGGTCTGCTTCGGTCATATGTCCGGCCTGTTGGTGCG
>PNLC01000385.1 GCA_013822885.1 Bradyrhizobium sp. | reverse complement strand
TTGGGATCGCTGACCGAGCGGGCATACATCGCGCGGTATTTGGCGTCGTCGATATAGGCGCGCTTGGTCCAGTCCGCGGACACGTCATAGATCTTCTCGGACATCTTTCCCTCCACTCATTGCGGCCCCTGGCGGCGGCCGCAAGCCGTCTTGATTGTTGCAATGATTATGCGTCGCACGGTGTTGCCCGGACAAGGCGGAAACGTCTGCGACCTTGGTCGAGCGGCGTATCGGAAGCCTTGTTCCTGATCAAGGGACCGTGCATTTGCCGTTTCGGCCGAGCCAAAAATCAACGCTGTTGCCGGAATGGCTCCCATGAAAGGTATCTAATAACCATCAATAACAGAATCGAGACTCGCAATGCTAACCTTTACCCCCTAAATGGCCTTCCCGGGGCCAGGAGCCCTCCGGAACCAAGCCGCAATAAGCGGCATTACCGGCAGACAGGGAATAGAGCGACGACCGCAATGATGGATCAGCAGAGTATCGAGGCTACGCGGCCCGTTTCCGCCGATCCGGCCGTCGCACTGGCGGAGGCGCTCGGGCAACTGCCGAAGGCGTCCGGCGCCATGCCGATTGCCGTCAAGACATCGATCGAAGATCTGGCCGGGGAACTCGGGCTTACGCTCGGCGACCAGAACGGGCTAACCATCCGCCGCGTCAAGCGCGGCAAGGGATATTCATTCCATCGCGCCAACGGCTCGCAGATCCGCCATGCCGGCACCATCCGCCGCCTGCATTCGATGGCGGTGCCGCCGGCCTATCGCGACGTCCGCTATTCGGCCGATCCGAACTCGCATCTGCAGGCCGTCGGCATCGATGCGGCCGGACGGCTGCAATACCGCTACCACGCCGATTGGGAAAAGGTTCGCGAGCAGCGCAAGGCCCACCGCCTGGCGCGGCTGGTCGGCGCCCTGCCGAAGATCCGTCGCAAGGTCTCGGCGTATCTCTCCGGCGACGAGCCGACGCGCGAGTTCGCGCTCTCGGCGGTGATCGAACTGATCGCCCGCACCGCGATCCGGCCGGGCAACGAATCCTATGCTCGCCTCAACGGCACCCGCGGTGCCACCACGATGTTGAAATCCAACGTCACGCTGGAAGACGACAGCTTCGTCCTTACCTTCAAGGCCAAGGGCGGCAAGGCCGTGCGCAAGGAATGCGACGCTGCCAAGCTGGTGCGCGCCATCGGCATCCTGCGCTCCGTGCCCGGCAAGCGCATGTTCCAGTACCGCGACAACTCAGGAACGGTTCGCACCGTCTCGACGTCAACGGTGAATGGGTTCCTGCGCGAGATCGCCGGCATCAAGATTTCGCTGAAGGATTTCCGCACCCTGATGGCGTCCGCGGTGGTGCTGGAATCGCTGTCGCGGATCACGCCCGCAGCAAGCGAACGCGGCCGCAAGAAGCAGGTGCTGGAAGCCGTGCGCGCCGCGGCCGACGAACTGTCGAACACGCCCGCGATCTGCCGCAAGAGCTATGTCCACGACACCATCGTCACCGCGTTCGAGGACGGCATCCTCGAGCGCTTCGCCGCGACCATGACGGGCTATCGCACGCAGGCGAAGCGCGAGGCGCTGCTGGCGCAGGTGGTGACCGCGGCGGCGGCTTAATCTTTTTCCCTCTCCCCTTGTGGGAGAAGGTGGCGCGAAGCGCCGGATGAGGGGTTCTCTCGGCTGAGGTACTCGCGGAGAGAACCCCTCACCCGTCTCGCCGCCGCTTCGCGACGGCGATCCACCCTCTCCCACAAGGGGAGGGAGAAGCGAGCTACATCCCGCCCATCCTGCAGACCATCTTCCACTCGTCCGCCGTCACTGGCTGCACTGACAGCCGCGAATATTTCACCAGCGCCATGCCGGCGAGTTTCTTGTCGGCCTTGATCGCGGCCATTGTCACCGGCGTCTTCAGCGGCTTGTCCGCCTTGATGTCGACACTGACGAACTTGCCGGTTTTGTCGGTCGGATCGGGATAGGCTTCCGTGATGATTTCCGCGATGCCGACGATCTCCTTGCCCTCGTTGGAATGATAAAAGAAAGCCTTGTCGCCCTTCTTCATCGCCACCAGATTCTGCCGCGCGGTAAAATTGCGCACGCCGGTCCAGGCCTCGCCCTTGGCGCCTTTCGCCACCTGCTGGTCCCACGACCAGACCGACGGTTCGGATTTCACCAGCCAGTACGCCATCGTCATTCCTCCGCCTTGAACGGCCGTGTCAGCAGGCCCTCGATCGCGGCGTCGATCGTCACCTTGCCGCCCAGGATCGCCGCGACCGCATTCGATACCGGCATGTCGACATCCTGCGAAGCCGCGAGTTCGATCAGGACCGGCGCGGTGAATTCGCCTTCGGCGAGCTTGTCGCGGTTCGGCTGCTCGCCGCGTCCCAGCGCGATGCCGAGCGCGAAATTGCGCGATTGCGGGCTGGAGCAGCTCAGGATCAGGTCGCCGAGGCCCGAGAGGCCGGCGAGGGTTTCGCTGCGCGCGCCGCAGGCCCGTCCAAGGCGGGCAAGTTCGCTGAAGCCGCGCGTGGTCAATGCGGCCAGCGCCGAGGCGCCGAGCCTGCGCCCCTCCACGATGCCGGCGGCGATTGCGAGCACGTTCTTCGCCGCGCCGCCGATCTCGACGCCGCGGATATCGGTCGTGTGATAGGGACGAAACGTCGACGAGCCCAACGCCTGCACCAGCGCGCCCGCCAGCTTCTCGTCGCTCGCCGCCAGCGTGACAGCGGTCGGAAGCCCGCGCGCCACGTCATCGGCAAAACTCGGTCCGGACAGGATTGCGGGCGTTGCGTCGGGCGCGGCTTCCACGATCACTTCGGTCATGAATTTATGCGTGCCGCGCTCGATGCCCTTGGCGGTAGCGACCACGGGCGCGGCCTTTTTCAGGTGCGGCGCCAGCGCCTTCACGGCTTCGCGCAGATGCTGCGCGGGCGTCGCGATCAGCACGATATCCGCCTGCGCAGCCGTGGCGATGTCGCCGGTGATCTGGATGCGGTCGTCCAGGCGTATGCCGGGCAATCTCGGATTGCTGCGCGCCGATTTCATTTGCGCGGCGGCATTCGTGTCACGCGCGTAGAGCGTCACCTCGCGCCCGGCGCGCGCGGCGACCCCGGCGAGCGCGGTGCCCCATGCACCGGCGCCGATCACAGCGACCGAATTGAAGGAGGTCATGTCAAAATCCCGCGCGGGTGTTGGCGTAGCCGGCCGGCGCGGCCGCGTTGGCATCGAGCCGCCAGCGGGCGCGCGGCGGTGCATCCATCGTGTCGGTCAGTCCGAGCGCCAGCCGCTCGGCGCCGGCCCATGCGATCATCGCGCCGTTATCCGTGCACAGCGCCGGCGGCGGGATGATCAGCGAGGTCTGCGCTTTCGTGGCGACGTCCTGCAGCGCGACCCGGAGGGCGCGATTGGCCGCGACGCCACCGGCGGCAACCAAGGCGCGCGGCGGGCCGAACCGGTCGTTAAACAGCCGCAGGCCCACGCTCAACCGGTCCGCGGTCGATTCCAGCACCGCGGCCTGAAAGCTGGCGCAGAGGTCGCTGACGTCTTCCGGTTCGAACGGCATCAGCCGGCTGGCCTCGTTGCGAACCGCGGTCTTCAATCCGGACAGCGAGAAATTCGCATCCGGCCGCCCGAGCATCGGCCGCGGAAAGGCGAACCGCTCGGGGTCGCCTTCCGCCGCTGATCGTTCGACCGCCGGCCCGCCGGGGTAGGGCAGCGACAGCATCTTGGCGACCTTGTCGAAGGCCTCGCCCATCGCATCGTCGACAGTCGTGCCCAGCCGTTCATAGTGGCCGACGCCGACCACCGCCACGATCTGGGTATGGCCGCCGGAGGCGAGGAACAGGCAATAGGGAAAGTCGAGCGCGTCGGTCAGCCGCGGCGTCAGCGCGTGGGCTTCGAGGTGATTGACCGCGATCAGCGGCGTCTCGTGCACCATCGCAATGGCCTTTGCGGTGGTGAGGCCGACGATGACGCCGCCGATCAGGCCGGGGCCGGCGGCGGCGGCCACCGCCGACAGTTGCGCAAAGCCGATGTTCGCCTCCATCATGGCCTGTGCGACGATGCCGTCGAGCAGATCGACATGCGCGCGTGCGGCGATCTCCGGAACCACGCCGCCGAAACGGGCGTGCTCGTCGGTCTGCGAGTGCACGATATTGGACAGGATTCTCCCGCTGCCGTCGTCCTGGCGCTCGACCACGGCCGCCGCGGTTTCATCGCAGGTTGTCTCGATACCCAGCACCAGCATCGGCGTGTTGTTGTCCAAAATTGATCCCTGCGCTATTGCCAAAAACAACGCTTCCGTAACCCGGTAGCATTACGAGGTGACGGCGTGCAATCGTCCGGTAAGTCCCAATTCGTTGCGGCGGAGTTCTGAGGTATGGCCATTCTCGTCACGCGCCCGCATCCTGACGATGAGACGACTGCCAGGGCCCTCCGCGACAGGGGTTTTGAGGTTCTGCGCGCGCCGATGCTGCGCTTCGAGCCGATCCCGTTCCAGGATGATACCGATGCGCGCTATGGCGCGGTCATCGTCACCAGCGCCAACGCGCTGCGCGCCATTGCGCCGCATCTCGAAGGCAGCCGGCTCTTGAATCTCCCGCTGTTCGCGGTGGGCGAACATACCGCCGCGGCGGCGCGCGAGGCCGGATTCGACGAAGTGATCGCATCAAAGGGCGACGCCGGCGCGTTACGCGATCTGGTGCTGGCCGCCGCAAAGTCAAAGCAATTGAAGAAATCCAGTCCGCTTCTATACCTCGCGGGCGCCGATCTTGCGCGCGA
>PNLC01000384.1 GCA_013822885.1 Bradyrhizobium sp. | reverse complement strand
AACAGACCCGCATGACCATGGGCGACGAGCTGCTGCGGATCTGGGCAGCGACCGGCAAGACGGTGGTGTTCGTCACCCATAGCCTGACCGAAGCGGTCTATCTCGCCGACGAGGTGATCGTGATGTCGCCTCGGCCCGGCCGCATCGTCGATCATCTGCAGGTCTCGCTGCCGCGCCCGCGCACCTATGAGATGCTGAGCGGAGACGCCTTTGGCACACTGCGCGACCGCATCTGGCGGCACATCCGCAAATCGGCGTGAGGCAGACATGAACGCGGCCACGCTTCGCAGATTGATCGTCATCAGCCTGATCGCGCTGTGGGAAATCCTGCCGCGCGCGGGCCTGATCCCCGAATTGTTTCTGCCGTCGCTGTCCTCGACGCTGATCGCCGGGTGGAACGAGGCCGGCGAATTCGGCCATGCCCTCGCCGTCACGCTTTACGAAGTGGCGATCTCGATGGCGATCGCCTGCGGCGGCGGCATCCTGCTCGGGGCCATCGTCGGCAGCCTGCCGCGGCCGCGCATCCTGATCATGCCGATGGTCTCCAGCCTCTATGCTGTGCCGCTGGTCATCCTCTACCCGGTGTTCACGGTGTGGCTCGGCATCGGCTCGGAATCCAAGATCGCGTTCGCCTCGATCTATGGATTCCTGCCGACGATGCTTGCGACCGCCGCCGGCATCCAGACTATCGATCCACAACTGCTGCTGGCTGCCCGCAGCATGGGCGCGACGATGAGCCAGCGGCTGGTCCGCGTGATCATTCCAGCCGCAATCCCGACCGTGCTGTCGGGACTGCGCGTCGGCGGCGCGCTGGTGATCGTCGGCGTCGTCGTATCCGAGATGCTGATCTCGTCCGCCGGCATCGGTTATCTCATCTCGCGCTACCGCACCATTCTCGACAGCCCGCACGTCTTCGCCGGCGTTTTGCTGGTGCTGGCGATGGCGATTGCGTTCAACGCCGCCATCAAATGGATCGAGCGCAAGGCCGCGATCTGGCAGACCGGCACTCGCGCCGGCCAGAACGCCGCCGAAGAAATCGCCCCCACCCTGCAGCCTGCGACGTGAGGGGCAAATCGGAATGTTCGACCTGACATTGACATTCGACAATGGCCCGGAGCCCGGCGTGACGCCGCGCGTGCTCGACATCCTGCGCGAACGCGGCATCAAGGCGACGTTCTTCGTGATCGGCGAAAAGCTCGTCGATGGCGAACGCCGAAAGCTTGCGGCACGGGCGCATGACGAAGGCCACTGGATCGGCAATCACACGTTTACCCACTCCGTTCCGCTCGGGCAGCAGCACGACGCGGAGACGGCCGAGAAGGAAATCGGCCGGACGCAGGCCGCAATCGGCGACCTCGCCCATACCGAGCGCTGGTTCCGGCCGTTCGGCGGCGGCGGCAATCTCGACACGCGGCTGCTGAAGCCGTCGGTCGTGGATTACCTCAGGCGCAACAAGCACGCTTGCGTGCTCTGGAACGCCATTCCACGCGACTGGGACGATCCCGACGGCTGGGTCGAGCGCGCGCTGGAACAGTGCCGTTCACAGCCGTGGAGCCTGATGGTGCTGCATGATCTGCCGACCGGCGCGATAGATCATCTCGAGCGCTTTCTCGATCGCGCGAGCAAGAGCGGCGCGCGCATCCGGCAGGACTTCCCGCCCGACTGTGTCCCGATCCGTTCGGGCGAGATCGTGCGGCCGATCGAACGATATGTTTCCTCCATCGAAGAAAGCGTCGAACCATGAAGATCGCGAGTTTCAAGGCAGGTCAGACGGCCACCTACGGCCTGGTTACCAATGCCGGCGTCATTGACGCAGGCAAGCGGCTGAAGGCGTTTCCGACCCTGAAGACGCTGCTCGCGCACGGATCGCTCGACGCATTGATGGCGCTGCAGGCCGAGCGGCCCGACTATGCGCTCGCCGAAATCGAGCTGCTGGCGACCGTGCCCGACCCGGAGAAGATTTTCTGCATCGGCGTCAACTACGCCACGCATCTCGCCGAAAGCGGTCATCCCACGCCGCCGCACCCGATGATCTTCACCCGCTTTGCCAACAGCCAGGTCGGCGGCGGCCAGCCGATGATCCGGCCGCTGGAGTCCGAGCGGTTCGACTATGAAGGCGAAATGGCCGTGATCATCGGCAAAGCCGGCCGGCGTATCGCGCGCGAAACGGCGCTTTCGCATGTCGCGGGCTATGCCTGCTACAATGACGGCAGCATTCGCGACTGGCAGCGCCACACCTCGCAATTCGCACCCGGAAAGAATTTCGTCGGCACCGGGGCGTTCGGGCCGTGGATGGTCACGACAGACGAGCTCCCCGACATCAGCAAGCAGACGATCGCGACCCGCCTCAACGGTGTCGAGGTGCAAGCAGCACCAATCTCCGATCTGGTGTTCGACGTCCCTGCCCTGATCGCCTATTGCTCGACCTTCACCGAGCTCGTTCCCGGCGACGTCATCGTCACCGGCACGACCGGCGGCGTAGGCGCCTATCGCACGCCGCCGCTCTGGATGAAGGAAGGCGACGTGGTCGAGGTCGAGGTGTCCGGGATCGGCGTGCTCCGCAATCCCGTGAAGGACGAGGTTGCGGCCGCTGCAACGCGCGCGGCCTGAGGCGGAACGAGCAACAACAAGAACAAGGAGACGACATGAACCTGCCAAAGCACCTGCTGCCGACCACCGTGGTCGGGAGCTATCCGCAGCCGGAATGGCTGGTGGATCGCGCCATGCTGTCGAAGGTGGTGCCGCGTACGCGCCTGCATGCGATGTGGCGGCTGCCGGCCGAACATCTCGAAGAGGCGCAGGACGATGCCACCATCGTCGCGATCAGGGACATCGAGCGCGCCGGCATCGATGTCGTCACCGACGGCGAAATTCGCCGTGAGAGCTATTCCAACCGCTTTGCGACGGCGCTCGAAGGCATCGACGACGAAAAGCCCGCCATCATCACGTCGCGCACCGGACACGAGACGCCGGTACCGCGTGTCGTTGGCGAAGTGAAGCGAACCAGGCCGGTCGAACTGCACGACATGGAATTCCTGCGCAGGAATACCGACCGCGCGGCCAAGATCACCCTGCCCGGGCCGTTCACGATGAGTCAGCAGGCCAAGAACGAGTACTACAAGGACGACGAGGAACTGGCGATGGCGTTCGCCGCCGCCGTCAACGCCGAAGCGCTCGATCTGCAAAAGGCCGGCGCCGACGTGATCCAGCTCGACGAGCCCTGGGTGCGCAATAATCCAGACCTCGCCCGGCGTTATGCGGTCAAGGCCATCAACCGAGCCCTGCAAGGCATCACGGTGCCCACCGTCGTGCATCTGTGCTTCGGCTACGCCGCCGTCGTGCCCGGCTCGACCAAGCCGGCCGGCTATTCCTTTCTCGCCGAACTCGCCGATACCAGCGCCGAGCAGATTTCGATCGAGGCGGCGCAACCCAAGCTTGACCTTGGCGTACTCAAGGATCTCTCGTCGAAAAAGATCATGCTGGGCGTGCTAGACCTCGGCAATCCCGAGATCGAAACCGCTGATGTCGTCGCAGATCGCATTCGCAACGGCCTGAAGCATGTCGCGGCCGATCGCCTTGTCGTCGCGCCCGATTGCGGCATGAAATACATGCCGCGCCATATTGCGTTCGGAAAACTGAAAGCGATGTGCGACGCGGCTGCGACCGTGCGCAAGGAGATCAGCTAGCTCCAGGTCGCGGATCAATCAGATCGGGAAACCGTTCGAGCGGATCCCGGTCGCCGATTCGAACACGACGGATCGGCTGACGGGAAAGGCGCGACCAGGTTTCAGCCTCGGCCAGCCAATAGACCCTGCTTTCCGGTTCGCGCCGCGCGAGCTGCCTGCAAAGTGCCGCCCGCGATATCAGTTCCAATTGACTGGTCATGCGCGTCCCCGCGATGGGTGATACTTCATGCTAGATCGCACGTGGTTTTGAAGGCCTTGATCTGCGTCAAATATCGTGACGACATCGCACGGCACGCAAGGAACGTCAGCTATAGCGGCTTGCCCAGCAGCCACGCTGCACCGCGCGCGTACAAGGCCTCGACCTCGGGGCCTTTCAGGCCGGGCATGTCACGCTTGACGGTATAGCCGATGCGAGTCTGCAGGTAGGCGAGGTGCCGGTAGCCCTGCGGAAATTGTGCGAGCAGCGCCTTGTCGAGAACGGGTGCGGCGCCGGGCGTGACGGGATCCATCCGGTCCTTCTCATAGATCGGCTGGCGCAGCACGATGCCCCAGCGTCCGTCCCGCTTTTCCAGGAAATCGTAGAACCGTCCAGTACAGAGCACGTCGCACAGCACGCCCTCGACCTCGGCGCGCTGCGAGATCGTCATCTTGGTCTGCGCAATCGCGCGATCCCTTACGAGATCGACCGAAATGCCGCCGAGGAAATGCAGGATGCTGACGCCCTTGGCCCAGGCCCGCTTGCTGATCTCGATGAACTCGTCGCCGGTGCCTTGCGTCCAGGTCGCCATCATGCGGCCGTCGGGATGCCAGACGGTGCGAAAGCGTTCCCAGTCGCCGGCGTCGCGCCAGATCGCCCAGTTCTGCAACAGCGCCCGAATCAGGCGATCGTCTTCAACCTCGCTGTCGCTTCCAGGCATGCAGGGACTTCCTTCGCAGATGTTTCAAGCGCCGTTACAGCAACCTGGAGCGGACGAACAGCGCGCGCAGCGCGTCGGTCGCCTGCACGGTCAGCATCGCATTGCCCGCGGCGGCCTGCAGCGAGTTCACGGCATCGGCGTGCAGCGAGCGAAACTCGATCCATTCGA
>PNLC01000383.1 GCA_013822885.1 Bradyrhizobium sp. | reverse complement strand
GGCGCCTCGGCGATGTCGCCGAGCCGGCTGGTCGAGGGCATCGAGCGCATCGGGCCGGTGTTCTCGCAGCTCTATGGACAGACCGAGTGCTATCCGGTGTCGGTGCTGCGCAAGGCGGACCACGATCCCAAAACGCCGGAACTGTTTTTGTCCTGCGGCTTCCCGATCGCGTCCTGCCAGGTCAAGATCCTAGACAATGACGACCAGGAAGTCGCAACCGGCGAGGCCGGCGAGATCTGCGTGCGCGCGAGCCACGTGATGGCGGAATACTGGAAGCGGCCGGATATCACGGCGGAGACGCTCAGGAGCGGCTGGCTGCACACCGGCGACATCGCGCGCAAGGACGAGCGCGGCTACATGTTCATCCTCGACCGCAAGAAGGACATGATCGTCTCCGGCGGCTTCAACATCTTTCCGCGCGAAGTCGAGGATGTGCTGTCGCAGCATGCCGACGTCGCCATGGTCGCCGTGGTCGGCGTGCCCGACGACAAATGGGGCGAGGCTGTTACCGCCGTGATCGTGGCCCGCGAAGGCGCGCAGCCAAATGCCGACGAGCTGATCAATCTCGTCAAGGCGAAGAAGGGCTCGGCGCATGCGCCCAAACACATCAAGTTCGTCAGCGAGCTGCCGATGACCGGCGTCGGCAAGATCGACAAGAAGGTATTGAAGGCAGGCTTCTGGACCGGCCGCGACCGGATGGTGGGGTAGCGGCCCTCACGCCAGCAATTGATCGACCTGGTCGCGCAACTGGTCCTGGTGATACGGCTTCGCCAGCCGCGGCAGGTCGAGTTGCGTGCCTTCGGGCAGTTCCGCATAGCCCGTGGCCAGCAGGACCGGCAGCGACGGGCGCACTTCGCGCGAGGCCGCGACCAGTTCGAGCCCGGTCATCCCGGGCATCATGTGGTCCGTCACCATCAGGTCGATCGGCTGTTCGCTCCGGAGGATATCGAGCGCGTGCCGGCCGGAGTTGGCGCCGATCACCCGGTGGCCGAGATCCTCGAGCATTTCGGTAGTCGACATCGCAATCAACGGATCGTCGTCGACAAAGAGGATGATCGCCGAGCGCTTGACCTTTTGAACGGCAGGCGCAGCACTTTCCGTTTCTGGCGCGGAGCTTGCGACGGGCAGCACCAAGGTCGCGCAGGTTCCCTTTCCAACGGTGCTGGACAGCTGCAGCGTGCCACCGAGCTGAACCGCCAAGCCGTGCACCATCGACAGGCCGAGGCCGGTGCCCTTCCCGACCGGCTTCGACGAGAAGAACGGTTCGATCGCCCGCTTCAGTACGTCGGGTGACATGCCGGTCCCGGTATCGGCCACCGACAGCTTGAGATACCGGCCCGGCGACAACGCCGGATCGCGCTTGGCCTCGTACTCGGCCACCCTGATATCGATCCGGCCGCCGTCCGGCATCGCGTCGCGCGCGTTGATCGCGAGGTTGAGGATCGCAAGCTCAAGCTGGTTGGCGTCGATCCGTGCCGGCGGCAGGCCTTCGGCAATATCGAGCCGCAACGCCACACGGGGCCCGAGCGAACGCTTGAGCAGGTCGACCATGCCTTCGACCAGGATCCGCATATCGACCGATACCGCGCGCAGATCCTGCTGGCGCGCGAAGGCCAGCAGGCGCTGGGTCAGCGACGCGCCGCGTTCCGCGCCCTGTATCGCGCCGTCGACCAGCCGCTTCAGGCGCGGATCGTCCGGAATGCGCCTGCGAAGCAGATCGAGGTTGCCCATGACAGCCATCAATAGATTGTTGAAGTCGTGTGCGACGCCGCCGGTGAGCTGGCCGATGGTCTCCATCTTCTGGGCCTGCCGCAACTGCTCCTGCGCCTGCTCGCGGGCGGCGACGGCTTTCATCAATTCGGCCGAACGCTCTTCGACGCGCTGCTCCAGCGTTGCGGTCAATTCCGCCAGCGCGGTGCGTTCGGCCGCCAGTTGGGCGACCAAATTCTCCCGCTCGATTTCGGCCATCTTGCGGGCGGTGATGTCGGAGCAAACGCCGACCAGCGACTTGATGCTGCCGTCGGGGCGATACACCGGGCGGCCACGCACGTCGGCCCAGTGCAGCGAACCGTCGGGCCAGATATTGCGGAACTCGATATTATAGTCGTGCCCCTGCTCGACTGTGCGCGTGACGCTTTCATCGCGGCGCGCGCGATCGTCGGGATGGACCGCGCGCTCCAGGTCCTGATACGTGAACGACCCCTCCGCATCGCGACCAAACGCAGATTTGCAGGATGCCGAGGCTTCAAAACGGAGGTCAGGCAGATGCAGCTCCCACGTGCCGAGTTCCCCGGCCTTGAGCGCGGTTTGCAGCAGTTGCCCGCTTTCGGTCAGATCGCGAAGGATCGCACGCGCCTCGTATTGCCTGCGCCTGCCGCGCACCGCGAAGCCAACGATGCTGACGAGCGTGGTCGGATGAAATGGCCGCTCGAGGAAGGTGACGTTGCCGAGCGCCTGCCCGACGCGCGCGGCGTCCGGATTGCGCTCCGGACCGCCGCCCTGATGCGTCAGCAGCACGATCGGAAAATCCGACCAGGGCGGTTGACCGTTGAGCCAGTGCACAAGGTCGCGCAAATCGGCCGTCTTGATCGCCTCGTCCGCGATCACGGCAAGGCCGGCACCGCCGTCGATCTCTCGTGTGAGCGCGGCGAGATCGCTACAAATCTGCGCGTGGAAACCCGCCTCCCGGATCAGGGCGGCGGCGACAGATGCGTCACGACCTCTGGGCGCGAGGATGACCGCCCGCTCGGATGAGGGACCGGCCCTCACGAGAGTGGCTCGTCCAGCAGCGGATTATTCGCGCCAACATAAACCGGAACGCCGCGCAGCACGCCCTGGAAGTCAACGAGCGGCCCGCCGACCGTGATACCGCGGTTGTCGATGCGATATTCGCGGATCGTCGATTCATGCGCGCCGGTTCGTTTCTTGATGATCGACATGGCGCGGCGCACCGTGCCGAGCGCCTCGAAATAGCGCAGGAGGATCACGGTATCCGCAAGATAGGTTACATCGACCGGCGCCTTCATGTCGCCGACCAGTCCGTGCTGGGCGACTGTCATGAACGTCGCCGCGCCCTGACGGTTGAGATACTGCAGCAATTCGTGCACGTGCAGGATCAGCGAGTTCTCCTCCGGCATCGACGCCTGATAGCCGTTGAGGCTGTCGATCAGCACGCTCTTGACCTGATTCTCATCAACCCGCTTGCGAACCCGGTGCGCGAACTCGCCGGGAGAAAGCTCGGCGGCATCGACCTGCTCGATGAACAGGCTGCCGCTGCGCTGCATGGCCTGGAGATCGATGCCGAGACCTTTCATGCGATCAAACAGGAGACCCAACTCTTCATCGAACACGAAAAAGGCTGCCTTTTCGCCCCGCGCAACCGCGGCAACGAGAAACACGATGGCGAGGTGGGATTTGCCGGTGCCCGCCGGCCCAAGGATCAGCGTGCTCGATCCGCTCTCGATGCCGCCGCCCAAAAGCTTATCCAGTTCGGCGATGCCGCTCGACAGCACCTGTCTGGCGTAGCGCGAACGATGCTCCGACGCCACCAGCCGCGGGAACACGTTCAACCCACCGGTGGTGATCGTGATGTCATGGAAGCCGCCGCGAAATTTTACGCCGCGATATTTGATGACGCGCGCACGCCGCCGCTCTGCGCCATACGCCGGCGCCAATTCCTCGAGCCGCACCACGCCGTGCGCCACGCTGTGGATGGTCTTGTCGCCGACGTCGGATGTCATGTCGTCGAGCAGAAGCACCGTGGCGCCCAAATTTGCGAAATAGTGCTTGATCGCCAGAATCTGCCGCCGATACCGCAGCGAGCTTTGCGCGAGCAACCTGATCTCGGAAAGACTGTCCAGCACAACCCGGCTCGGCTGCACGCGATCGACCGCCGCAAAAATCTGCTTGGTGGTTTCGCCGAGTTCGAGATCTGACGAATAGAGCAGGCTCTGCTGCTGCTCGGAGTCGAGCAGGCTCTCGGGCGGCAGCAACTCGAACACGACGATGCGCTCGTCCAGCGTCCAGCCGTGGGAGGCAGCGCCCAGCCGCAACTCCCGTTCGGTTTCGGACAGCGTGATGTAGAGGCACTTCTCGCCGGCCTTCGCGCCTTCCATCAGGAACTGGAGCGCGATCGTGGTCTTTCCCGTCCCGGGGTCACCCTCCACCAGGAACATATGTTCTCGCGTGAATCCGCCGCACAGGATGTCATCGAGACCCCAGATGCCGCTTTTCGCCTTTTCCTCGACCGACTCGACCAAAATTTATCTCCCAAACCATGGCCAACTCGCCATGCCTTCGGGAGGTTCCCCTGCCGTGGAACTATTTTCATGGAAGAATTCCGAAACGACGCGACCTCGGACCGGATCGCGCCGAAGAGTAGCCGCTCAGCGCTGCTGGCTGCCTCAGCCGGCCATGCGCTGCTCGGCGGGCGCCTGCTTCGACTTGTCGAAATTGTTCGGGACTTCGATGTCGACCTCCAGCGTCGAGACGGTCTTGCCGCGCTCCAGCTTGACGATGACCTTGTCGGGATCGAGCACTACATGCCTTGCCACCACGGCGAGAATCTCCTCCCGCAGCGTGGCCAGCAGGTCGGACTGGCCGAGCAGTCCGCGCTCGTGCGACAGCAGAATCTGCAGCCGTTCCCGGGCGACGGGGGCGGATGCATTGCGGCTGCGAAACAGCCGCAGCAAATTCATGCTCATGCAGCTCTCCGTCCCAGCAGCCGGTTCATGAAGCCCTTGCGCTCCGTCGGCACCACCATTGCGACCTCCTCGCCCATCA
>PNLC01000382.1 GCA_013822885.1 Bradyrhizobium sp. | reverse complement strand
AAACTGCCACGCCCCTGTTCGATGTTTTACGGGAACCCACCGGGGCCACAGGTACGCATGGCCAGGATCGGCTTATTATGTGCCCAATATAACACATTTTCCGCAAAAATCAATGATTTACGCCCGGTTCCGTACCTTTACGGGGTCCTTTCGGCCACAAGTCGGTCAACAGGGTAAATCAGCAGGCTCAGTTTGGTTCAGATTAGGTCCGAAGCGGCCTCAATCCATCACCAGTATCGGCTGGCGAGTCAGTCGCCGCTGCCGGGTTCCTTGGAAAAATATTTCTCGAACTTGCCTTCCACACCCTCGAATTCTTTCGCGTCGGCCGGCGATTCCTTCTTCTGGGTGATGTTGGGCCAGCTCTTGGCGTACTCGGTGTTGACCTCGAGCCACTTCTCCAACCCCGGTTCGGTATCGGGCTTGATCGCGTCGGCGGGACATTCCGGTTCGCAGACGCCACAATCGATGCATTCGTCGGGATGGATCACCAGCATGTTCTCGCCCTCGTAGAAGCAGTCGACGGGGCAGACTTCAACGCAGTCGGTATATTTGCATTTGATGCAGGCTTCAGTGACGACGTAAGTCATCCACAACTCCGAAACGATCGACTATCCGGGGTTTGCGTAGCGCATGCAGTGCGCTGCCGCAAGTGAAGGAGCGTGCTTCGAGCCGCCGTTTTCAGGCGCCCCTGCGAGCTCTGTGCAGATAGTCACGCTTTGCTGTTCTGCAAATCTTCATAGAGCACGCGCGCCACTGTGGCATCGCCGCGCCGCTCGGAAAATCCTGCCACCTTGAGAATGCGCACGTTGCGATCGAGCGCGATGGTGAGCACGTCGCCGAGCTTCACGGCGTGTCCCGGCGCCTTTTCGCGCACGCCGTTGATGCGGACGTGACCGGCTTCAACGAGGGCTGCAGCCGAGGTGCGGGCCTTCACCACCCGCGCATGCCACAGCCATTTGTCGAGACGCTGCCGCTCCAAATCATCTCTCTCGAAACGCTTCGACGCGTTATTCCTTGCGGCCCGCGAGCTGTTCCTTCAGCGCCGCCAGTTTGGCGAACGGTGAGTTGGGATCGACCGGACGATCGCGCTCGCGCGGCGCTGCGCTGGTCGCCCACTGGCGGTGCGAGGGGCCGCTGTCGCGCTTGTCACGGCCGCCCTTGTCGCGTCCGCCGAAATCGCGGCCCTTGTCGCGCGGACCACGGTCGCGATCGCCCTTGTTGCGGTCGCCCTTGTTGCGATCGATTTTGTCGCGACGGTTGTCGTTGTCGCGATCGCGGCCCTTGCCCTCGAAACGTTCGCGCGGGGGACGATCCTGACCGGTCTCCTGGCGCGTCTCGGCAGGCGCAGCGCCTTCTGCGGAAGGCGTTGCGCCTTCTGCTGAAGGAACTGCGGCGGCATTGGCGGGTGCGCCCTCGCGGGGCTTGCGGAACTCGTTGTTGTTGCGGCGGCCACGACGGTGGCGCTGCTGCTCGCGCGGCGCACCTTCGGCGCCCTCGCCGGCTGCGGCTGCCGGTGCGCCTTCCTGCTGGCGGCCTTGATGACGCTGGCGGTTGCGGTCGTGATGCGGACGGCGTTCGTCCGAACGGCCGCCGGGCCGCCAGACTTCGATCAGCACGGGTTCGGCCGGCGCTTCGGGTTTGGCTTCAGCGACAGCAGAATCAGCCGGTGCAGCTTCGCTTGCGGCAACAGGCTCTGCGGCAGCTTCGGGCGCGCTCGCGGTCTCGGCGGCGGCCTGTTCCGCGGGCGCCTCTTCCGCGACCGGCGCTTCTGCAGCGGCCGGCTCCGGTGCGGCTTCGACGGGCGTTTCAACGGGTGCCGCTTCGACCGGCGCCGCTTCGGCAACAGGGGCCAGGCTCACTTCGTGCACGGGCGTGACACTGGGCAGCAATGCTGCCGACGGCGATGGATCGCCGGACATTGAATGGCTGGAGACCGGTAGTTCGGCGGCGACGTGTTCAGCCGGCGTCACTGACGTCGTCTCGGCGGATGCTTCCACCGGCGGCGGTTCAGCGGAAACCGTCTCGACCACTTCCACCGGCGCTGGTTTTGGCGGCAATGGCGGGCGGCGGTCCATGCGGTAGCCGAGCGCGCGCAGGATCGAGGCAAAATCCTCGCCGGCCGATCCGGTCAGCGAGGTCATCGCCTGGGTCACCACAAAGCCGCGGCCGTCGAACGCGCCGTTAGGCTTTTCGCCGGGCGAATTTTCGCGCCACGCCAACGCGGGCCGGATCAGGTCGGCAAGGCGCTCCAGGATATCGACGCGCACCGCGCGCTCGCCGCACTGGCGATAGCCGAGCACGCGATAGGCGTCGCGCGCGAGCTGCTTGTCGACGGCGAACGAAGTCCGTCCGCTGGAGGCCAGATGCTGCGCGCCCGACAGCGCGGACATATCGACATTGTCCTGCTTCTCGGCCCACAGCAGCGAGGCCAGCGCCCGCGCGGCCGGCTTCAGCAGCGCCGGGAAATAGATGTGATAGGCGCCGAAGCGCACGCCGTATTTGCGCAGCGTGGCACGCGAGGCCTGGTCGAGATCCTTCATCTCGTTGGCGATCTTGGCGCGCTCGAGCACGCCGAGCGCCTCGACCAGCTGGAACGCGATGCCGCGCCCGATGCCGGTGATATCTTCCGCCTTGGAGAGACCGAACAGCGGTCCCAGCAGTTTCTCGATATGCGTCTTCAGCCACAGATCGAGCCGCGCCTGCACGGCCTCGCGGGGCGCGCCGGAAAGGCGATCGTCGGCGATGATGCGGATGCGCGGATGCAGCACATCATCGGCCGAGGCGAGCTTGGCGACCGCATCGCCGGTCCAGCGGATGGTGCCGTCGGAGGTCAGCACGAACTGTTCATCTGGAGCGGCGGCAAGTTTCCCGGCGCGCGCGTCGATCTCGCCGGCCAGCACCTGCTGTGCTGCCGCCTGCAACGCCTTCGCATCCGATCCCGCTTCCGCCGCATCTGGCGCGAATGTGAATCCGTCGAGGCGGCCGATCGCATGGCCTTCAACGATCACTTCGCCGGTCTTGCCGATTTCCGTATTCAAAACACTGTTCTCCCGCAGGCGGCGCATCAATACACTGGTACGGCGGTCAACGAAACGCTCCGTTAGGCGTTCATGCAGCGCATCGGATAATTTATTTTCGATCTCCCGCGTAGCCTCCTGCCAGTGATCCGGGTCGGAAAGCCAGTCCGGCCGGTTGGCGATGAAGGTCCAGGTGCGGATTTGCGCGATCCGGCCCGACAGGGTGTCGATATCGCCGGTAACGCGGTCGGCCTGGTCGACCTGGGCTCCGAACCAGGCATCGGGAATCCGGCCCTTTTTCATCAGGAATGCATAAATCGTGGTCACGAGTTCGGCATGGGCGGCGGGCGCCAGCCGCCGGTAGTCCGGGATCTGGCAGGCCTCCCACAGCCGCTCCACGGCGGCCGCACCATGGGCCATGTCCCGCACCTCGCCGTCGCGTGCCGCATGATCGAGCACGCGCAGGTCCTCGGCGATCGGCGCGCGGGTCAAGGCCTCGTGGCCGGGCGAGAGCGCCAGCGAGACCTGCAAGCTTCCGAGCGAGGCGAAGTCGAGTTTCGCGTTGCGCCACTGCAGCATCTTGACGCTGTCAAACGTGTGGTTCTGCAGCGCGTTCACCAGTTCCGGCTCGAACGGCGCGCAGCGCCCCGTGGTGCCGAAAGTGCCGTTACGCGTAGCACGCCCGGCGCGGCCCGCGATCTGCGCAAACTCCGACGGATTCAGGCGGCGGAACTGGTAGCCGTCGTATTTGCGGTCGGAAGCGAACGCGACGTGATCGACGTCGAGGTTCAAGCCCATGCCGACGGCGTCGGTGGCGACGAGGTAATCGACGTCGCCGTTCTGGAACATCTCCACCTGCGCGTTGCGTGTGCGCGGCGATAGCGAGCCCAATACGACGGCAGCGCCGCCGTGCTGGCGGCGGATCAGTTCGGCAATCGCGTAGACCTCATCGGCCGAGAACGCGACGATGGCTGTTCTGCGCGGTTGCCGCGTGATCTTGCGGTCGCCGGCGAATTCGAGCTGCGACAATCGCGGCCGTGTGACGATCGAGGCGCCCGGCAGCAGCCGCTCGATGATCGGACGCATTGTCGCAGCGCCCAGCAGCAGCGTCTCGTCGCGGCCGCGGCGATGCAGGATGCGGTCGGTGAAGACATGCCCGCGCTCGAGGTCGGCCGCGATCTGGATTTCATCGACGGCGAGAAACGAGACGTCGATATCCCGCGGCATCGCCTCGACGGTGGAGACCCAGTAGCGCGGGTTCTTGGGCTTGATCTTCTCTTCGCCCGTGATCAGCGCCACGCTCTGTTCGCCTGCACGCGCCGCGATCTTGTTGTAGACCTCGCGCGCCAATAGCCGCAGCGGCAGGCCGATGATGCCGGACGAATGCGCCAGCATCCGCTCGATCGCCAGATGCGTCTTGCCGGTGTTGGTCGGCCCGAGCACGGCCGTGACGCCGGCGCCGGGAGCCCGTTCGTGTGCGAACGTGGAAGGTGAGAAAGCCATACTTTGCAGGTGTTTCTTGCGTCGCGCTATTCGGGAAGTGTTTCATAATGCGACGGGATGCGGTCGCGGCTTAAGGTCTGGAACGAGTCTGGAACGAAACGCGCCCGAATCGCTGACTCCTGCCGAGACCTCCTTCGTTCACCGCAACATCTCGCGTGGACGCGATCGAGGCGGCACTAGATCAAGTTTGTTGGGGCTCCACAAGGTCAGGTTTTTGGGTCAAATCCTTAAAGAGCGGAGTCGAATCAGAAGCGGGCAAGAGTCAAGCGATGAGTCCCTT
>PNLC01000381.1 GCA_013822885.1 Bradyrhizobium sp. | reverse complement strand
AAGGGCTATCCGCAATCGGCACCGTTCGCCATGGGCAAGTTCGCACTGCGCGGGCTCGCCCAGAGCATGGCGCGCGAATTGTCGCCACAGGGAATTCACGTGGCGCATTTCGTCATCGACGGCGGCATCCGCAGCACGACCCGTACCGAGCCTGCTGAAAAGCCTGACTCGATGCTCGATCCCGACGCCATTGCCTTGAGCTACTGGAATGTGCTGCAACAGCCGCGGAGCGCCTGGACCTGGGAAGTAGAACTGCGGCCGTGGGTGGAGAAGTTTTGATGACCGCCGTCATTCCGGGATGGTGCGCCAGCACCAGACCCGGAATCTCGAGATTCCGGGTTCGCTTCGCGCCCCGGAATGACGGAGCCAAAAGAGATGCAGGGTGCGCAATAATAATAACAAAGGGAGCGACATGACCACCGAAACAAAAATCGACACCGGCACCGACGAACTTCTCTGCGTGATCCGCGACCGCGTCGCCATCATCACGCTGAACCGCCCCGAGGCGCGCAACTCCTTGTCGGATAATCTGACGCCGGCCCTGCGCAACATGATCAAGGCCTGCGGCGAAAATCCCGATGTCGGCGTATTGCTGCTGACCGGCGCCGGCACGGCGTTCTGCGCCGGCGGCAACGTCAAGGGCATGGGCGCGAACCGCGACAAGAAAAAGCTCGAAATGTCGCATGACGAGCGGGTCGCCGATCTGCAGGAGCGGCAACGTCTGCTGACCGGTGCGCTGGTCTCGGTACGAAAGCCGACCATCGCCGCCCTGCCCGGCCCCGCGGTCGGCGCCGGCCTCGCTCTGGCGATGGCCTGCGACATTAGAATCGCCGCGCAATCGGCATTCCTTTCCACCGGCTATCTCAAGATCGGCCTGAGCGGCGATTATGGCATCGCCTGGCTGCTGACCCGACTGGTCGGCACCTCGCGGGCGCGAGAATTGATGTTCACCTGCGACAGGGTCGATGCCGCCAAATGCGAGGCGATCGGCCTGGTGAACCGCGTGGTCCCCGATGACAAACTGCAGGCGGAAGCCTTTGCGCTCGCCAAATCGATCGCGGAGGGACCAACCATCGCGATCCGCTACATGAAGGACAATCTCGACGAAGCCCTGATGTTCGATTTCGCCACCGCGCGCGATCATGAGGCCGAGCGCATGATCCGAACCCAGGTGACCGCCGACCACAAGGAAGCCGTGCAGGCGTTCATCGAAAAGCGGAAGCCGGTGTTCAGGGGGAACTGAACCGAGAAAAAAAGCCCGGTTCTGGAGGGGCAGAACCGGGCTCAGTCTTGTCAAGCCGCAAGCGAGGACATTACGCCGGGAGAGACGGCGGCGAGCCGCCAACTGGCGCATGGGATTTCCTGCGGTTCGACATGGATCTCTTTCTGGAAACGAACCAGCTTCCAGTCGCCGGGCGTATTGGTGAAGGCGTAGCCGGACTTGCGGGCCAATGCGATCATGGTGTCGTTGGAGCGCAGCGTGTCGCCGAACAGCCGATTTGCACCGAACGATGCCGCGCGGCATTCGAGATTTTTCATCAGCGCCTTGCCGATGCCATGGCCCTGCCAGCGGTCATCGATCGACAGGCCGAATTCGATGGATGATGTGTCGCTGTCGAACGCATAGCGCGCCTCGCCGATGATGGTCTCGCGACCATCGACCAGCATCGTCGCGATCACGCTGAAGCGGTCCGCCTTGCCGACATGGATGAAATCCGCAAGCAGCGACGGCGGCAATTCGCTGGCTGCGCCAAGAAAGCGGTTGTAGCGGGAACGGGTCGTCAGCGCGCGGAAATAGCCCTGAAGCGCCCCGGCATCGCGCGGTTCGACGAAGCGCACGGTCACCTCTTGACCGTGCCGCGACCGCAGCACGTCGGAATATTGCCGGAGGTCATCAAGGCGCAGGGTCGTCATCGCACGCTCCCGTCTGTCCCAAAGGAAATTGGCCGGCGCCCCACGATCAGGCGGCGCCGGCCCGGCTGCCACCTAGGCCCGCCAGAACGGTTTCTCGGCCTCGTAGGCGATGTCGCTCCGGGAGATGCCGATGTCGTGAAGTTCCCTATCCGACCACTGGGCCAGTTCGCGGCGCGACCGGTAGCGCTGCCGCCAGGCATCGAAGGTTTCGACCAGCCGGGTCAAAAACCCCGTACCATGATGATTTATCATCGATTCATGCGTATAAGTGGACATTTTAAGCTCCTGTAGTAATCTGTTGCAGCAAATATCTGCGCTATCTGCGCCTTCCACAAACGACACTTTGTACCGTTTCGGATGATATAACCTCATGTACTCGGGGATTGCGGAATGACCGCCAGGCTGCCGTCGCTGAACGGGTTGCGCGCCTTCGAGGCGGCGGCCCGGCATTTGAGCTTCACGCAGGCGGCGTCCGAACTGAACGTCACGCAGACCGCGATCAGCCATCAGATCAAGCGGCTGGAGGAAGAACTCGGGGTTCGGCTGTTCATCCGCCAGAACCGTTCGCTGACGCTGACCCAGCAGGCGCAGGAATATCTCCCCGGCATCCGCGCCGCCTTCAACGATCTCAGGCTCGCGACCGACCGGCTGCTGCGGAAGGATGACGACCACGTGCTGACTGTGTCGACGCTGGCCTCGCTCGCCGCCAAATGGCTGCTGCCGCGGCTTTCCGCATTTCAGGAAGCCCATCCCGGCATCGACGTGCGCATCACCACCTCGACCAATCTGGTCGACTTCCACCGCGACAATGTCGACGCCGCGATCCGCTACGGCCGCGGCCAATGGCAGGGCCTGCGCGCCGACTGGCTGCTGGCGGACGAGCTTTTCCCGGTGTGCAGTCCGGCGCTGCTGCAGGGAAACAAGCCGCTGAAATGCCCCGAGGACCTCAGGGACCACGTGCTGCTCCACACCAGCAACTTCAACAGCGACGACTGGCGGCTCTGGCTGTGGGCGGCCGGACTTCCGGCCGATTTTTCCAAGCAGCCCGGCGTGACCTTCGACATGATCTTCATGACGGTGCAGGCCGCGATCGACGGCGTCGGCGTCGCCATGGGCCGCACCGCCTATGTGCAGGAAGACGTCGCCAGGGGGCGGCTCGTGGTTCCCTTCAAGATCACGCTGCCGGTCGACGCCGGATTCTACCTGGTCTCGCCCGCGGGACGGACCGATCCGCCAAAACTGTCGGCCTTCCGGCAATGGCTGCTTGCCTCGGTGCAGAGCAAGCCCTGACGCAACAGATATTCCGCACGGCGCGGCGCATGCGACATCGTCGCATGGCAATGCGATTCGGAGCGTACGAGACGCGTGACGCGGTCGTTGCAGCAGGGTAGAAAATCGCCGGGGCGGATGGATTTGCCCGGCCGCGCGCCGGTTTGATTTCCATGCCAACAACGATAACAAGAGTGCATGGTCGATCTATCCAAAAAATTCGATGTGCTGGTGATTGGCGGCGGCAACGCCGCTTTGTGCGCCGCCATCAGTGCCCGCCGCGCCGGCGTTTCCGTGCTGGTGCTGGAAGGCGCGCCCAAATTCTATCGCGGCGGCAATACCCGCCACACCCGTAATATGCGCTGCGCCCACGATTCCGCGACCGAGATTCTCACCGGACCCTACACGGAGGAGGAATTCTGGGACGACCTGCTACGCCTCACCGGCGGGGAGACCGACGAAGAGCTCGCCAAGTTCATGATCGCCGAGTCCAAGGACATCCTGAACTGGATCGTCGAACAGGGCGTGCGCTGGCAGCCCTCGCTCGGCGGCACGCTGAGCTTGGGGCGCACCAATTCGTTCTTCCTCGGCGGCGGCAGGGCGATGCTGAACGCGCTGTATCTCACCGCGGAGAAACTCGGGGTCGAGATCGTCTACGACGCGGAAGTCACCGACCTGCAGATCGAGGACGGCATGTTCCTGTCTGCGAGGCTGAAGCAGCCGATCAATGGCGCAACCGATATCCGTGCATCGGCGCTGGTCGCCGCCGCCGGCGGCTTTGAGGCCAACATCGAATGGCTGAAGGAATACTGGGGCGAGGCCGCCGACAATTTCCTGATCCGCGGCACGCCCTATAACCGCGGCTCCATTCTCAAGCTGCTGCTCGCCAAGGGCGTGCAGGACATCGGCGATCCCACGCAATGCCACGCAGTCGCCATCGACGCCCGCGCGCCGAAATTCGACGGCGGCATCATCACCCGCCACGACTCTGTCGTGTTCGGCATCGTCGTCAACAAGCACGCCCAGCGCTTCTACGACGAGGGCGAGGACATCTGGCCGAAGCGCTACGCAATCTGGGGCCGGCTGGTCGCCGCCCAGCCCGACCAGATCGCCTACATTATTTTTGATTCGAGTGTCGTCACCAGCTTCATGCCGACGCTGTTCCCGCCGATCGGCGCGCCGACGATTGCGGAACTTGCCGTCAGACTCGAACTCGACCCGGCCGCGCTGGAAAAGACCATTACCGACTTCAACGCCGCGGTGCAGCCCGGCACCTTCGACCACACCATCCTCGATGATTGCCGCACCGAAGGCATCACGCCGGCGAAGACGCACTGGGCGCGGAAGATCGAGCACGCCCCCTATCTCGCCTATCCGGTGCGACCCGGGATTACGTTCACCTATCTCGGCACCCGCGTGAACAAGCAGTCGCGCATGGTGATGAAGGACGGCAAACCCTCCGCCAACATGTTTGCGGCCGGCGAGATCATGGCCGGCAACGTGCTCGGCAAGGGCTACGCCGCCGGCATCGGCATGACCATCGGCAGCGTGTTCGGCCGGGTGGCGGGACGGGAAGCGGCGCGGAATGCGAAGAACTGAGATGTTGGGACGGGAAACAGCATAGCG
>PNLC01000380.1 GCA_013822885.1 Bradyrhizobium sp. | reverse complement strand
ATCCGAACTCGCGACCTCGCCGTGCGCGCCCGCGACGCTGGAAACACTGGCGCGTTTCTCGGTGATGTCGCGTTTGCGCAAGCATGAGAACTCGACACTGTTTGCGAAGATGCGGATCTACGACGGCGAGAGCCTGAAGGAATCCGATCCCAAGGCGCGGAGCGTTCAGGAGTACAAGGATGCTGCCGGCGTCGATGAAGGCATGGACGGTATTTCGACGCGTTTCGCCTTCAAGGTGCTCGCGGCCACCTTCAACCACGACACCAACGAACTCGGCGCCGACGCGGTTCATTTGATGTATACGCTGGAGCAGGCGATACGGCGTGAACAGCTTCCTGATGAGGTCGAAAAGCGTTACCTCGAGTTCATCAAGGCCGACCTGGCGCCGCGTTACGCCGAATTCATCGGCCACGAGATCCAGAAGGCCTACCTGGAATCCTATTCGGACTACGGCCAGAACCTGTTCGACCGCTACGTCGATTATGCGGACGCCTGGATCGAGGATCAGGATTTCAAGGATCCCGACACCGGCCAGTTGCTGGATCGGGAGTTGCTCAATCAGGAACTGACCAAGATCGAGAAGCCGGCGGGCATAGCGAACCCCAAGGATTTCCGTAACGAGGTCGTCAAGTTTTCCCTGAGGTCGCGCGCTCATAATGGTGGTAAGAATCCCACCTGGACCAGCTACGAGAAGATCCGCGAAGTCATCGAGAAGCGAATCTTCTCGCAAGTCGAGGACCTGCTTCCGGTGATCTCGTTCGGATCGAAAAAGGACGGCGATACCGAAAAGAAGCACGGCGAGTTCGTCGCGCGCATGGTCGAGCGCGGCTACACCGAGCGTCAGGTGCGGCGGCTCGTCGAGTGGTACATGCGCGTGAAGCAGGCCGGTTGAGGCGGAGGCGGATGCAAACGTGGCCATTCATATCGTCGATCGGCGCCTGAATCCGGGCGGCAAGAGTCTGGAGAACCGCCAGCGCTTCCTTCGCAGGGCAAAGGCGCTGGTGCAGGGCGCGGTAAAGAAGTCTTCGCAGGACCGGGACATCAAGGACGTCCTGGAAGGCGGAGAGGTCAGCGTCCCGATCGAGGGGATGGATGAACCACGTTTCCGTCGCGAAGGCGGCACCCGCGACATGGTGCTGCCCGGGAACAAGAAGTTCATCGAAGGCGACATGCTGCCGCGCTCCGGCCAGAGCGGCGGCAAGGCCGGCGGCCCCGGTGAGGGCGACAGCGAGGATGCATTCCGGTTCGTCCTGAGCCGCGAGGAATTCGTCGATCTGTTCCTGGACGACCTGGAACTGCCCGATCTCGCCAAGCGAAAGCTCGCCGAGGTGGAAAGCGAGGGCATCCGCAGGGCGGGCTACGCAACGTCAGGCTCGCCGGCGAATATTTCGGTCAGCCGGACCGTCAGCCGGGCGATGGCCCGCCGCGTCGCATTGCGGCGGCCGCGGCCGGAAGCGCTGGCGGCGCTCGAAGCCGAGCTGGAGAATTGCAGCGAGGAAAGGCGCGTCGAACTCCTCGCCGAAATCGAGGCCCTGAAGAAAAAAATGAGCCGGATCCCGTTCATCGATCCGATCGACATCCGCTACCGTCGTTTCGAGGAGGTGCCGAAGCCGGTGGCGCAGGCCGTCATGTTCTGCCTGATGGACGTATCGGGTTCGATGACGGAGCATATGAAGGACCTCGCCAAGCGCTTCTACATGCTGCTCTACATCTTCCTGAAGCGGCGGTACCGCCACGTCGAGATCGTCTTCATCCGGCATACCGACCGCGCCGAGGAAGTCGACGAGGATACGTTCTTCCACGGTCCGGCTTCGGGTGGCACGCTGGTATCGAGCGCGTTGCAGGCGATGCACGATATCGTTCGGTCGCGGTTTCGTCCCGCCGATTGGAATATCTACGCGGCGCAAGCCTCCGACGGCGACAATTCCTACTCCGACGGCGACGTTTCAGGCCGGCTGCTGACCGAGAAGATCCTCCCCGTCAGCCAGTTCTTCGCCTATCTGGAAGTCGGCCAGGAAATGGCGACGACCTATGACATGCCCGATTCCTCGCTCTGGACCCTGTATCAAAAGCTGCAGGCCGAGGGCGCGCCATTGTCGATGCGCAAGGTCCACGAACGCAGCGAAATCTTCCCGGTGTTTCAGGATCTGTTCAAGCGCCGCGGAAAGCAGGAGAGGGCCGCATCATGACAGACCAACTCCTGTTTCAGGGCGCGGATTGGGATTTTCCGGCTTTGCAGCGCATCTACGACGCCTGCGAAGAGGTGGCGCTCGGGGAACTTGGCCTTGATGTCTATCCGAACCAGATCGAGGTCATCACCGCCGAGCAGATGCTGGATGCCTATTCCTCCGTGGGCATGCCGCTGTACTACAAGCACTGGTCATTCGGTAAGCACTTTGCCTTCCAGGAGGCATCCTACCGCAAGGGTCTGATGGGCCTGGCGTACGAGATCGTCATCAACAGTTCGCCGTGCATTTCCTATCTGATGGAAGAGAACACGGCGGCGATGCAGACGCTGGTGACCGCGCATGCCGCTTTCGGCCACAATCATTTCTTCAAGAACAACTACCTCTTCAAGCAATGGACCGACGCCGACGGCATTCTCGACTATCTGGAGTTTGCCAAGAGATATGTGACGCATTGCGAGGAGCGCCACGGCCGACGACAGGTCGAGCAGACGCTCGATGCCGCGCATGCCCTGATGTCGCACGGCATCGACCGCTACCCCGGCAAGAAGAAGCTGGACCTGCGTGCCGAGGAAAAGCGGGCAGGCAGGCGCCGTCTGCACGAGGAAGGCACGTTCAACGATCTATGGCGTACCGTCCCGACCGGACCGATCAAGAGCGACGTGCTGCTCAATGTCGAGCGCCGCCAGGCGCTGCTCGGGCTGCCGCAGGAAAACCTGCTGTACTTCCTGGAGAAGACGGCGCCGCGGCTGGCGCCATGGCAGCGCGAGTTGCTGCGCATCGTGCGGCACATCGCGCAGTATTTCTATCCGCAGAGCCAGACCAAGGTCATGAACGAGGGCACCGCGACCTACGTTCATTATCGCATCATGAAACGGCTGCACGAGCAGGGGCGGTTATCCGACGGCAACTTCCTCGAATTCCTGCAGTCGCACACCAACGTCGTATACCAGCCCGATTTCGACAACCGTCACTTCTCGGGTTTCAATCCCTACGCGCTCGGCTTTGCGATGATGCAGGATATCGAGCGCATCGTGACCAATCCCGAAGCGGAAGACCGCGAATGGTTCCCGGATATTGCCGGATCGGGCGATGTGATGGGCGTGCTTCGTGGGGTCTGGAAGGATTATCGCGACGAAAGCTTCATCAGCCAGTTCCTGAGCCCCCGGCTGATCCGGCACTTCCGCATGTTCCATCTGCACGACGATCCCGAGGAGAGCGCCGGCATCAAGGTCGATGCGATCCACGACGAGCGTGGCTATCGCCGCGTTCGCCGCGAACTGGCGCGGCAATATGATGTCGGTTTCATCGATGCCAATATCGAAGTGGTCGACGTCGATCTGGCGGGCGATCGCCGGCTGATGCTTCGCCACGCGGTGCTCAAGGGCGCGCAGCTCAGCGAGGCGGATGCCAAGCGCGTGCTGCAGCACCTCGCCGACCTCTGGAGCTACGACGTGTCGCTCGTCGAGGTCGACCAGGCCGGTACGACTCTCAAGGAATATGTGACGCACCCGCGCAAGCTCGCCGCCGCGGCTTGATCGGCGGCCCAAGCGTTTTTGATAGTCGAGTTAACTCGGCCGTCATCGTCCGCGAAGGCGGACGATCTAGTACGCCGTGACTTCTCGGCTCTATTGCCAATGCTGGCGATTACTGGATGCGCCGCCTTCGCGGGGCATGACAAAGTAATCTACCGCAGGCTGGCGTTGATCTTGTCCAGCGCGGCCGATCCGGGGCACAGATCTTTGGCTTCCAGCGTGTTGAGCGGCGTCTCGACGGTGTCGAGGCTGGCATGCAGGTCTTCGGAGTCCGGATCGACATAGAGCAGCCCGGTGACAACTTGGCCCTTCGCCGCGTGCCTCTGGAGGAAGCTCATGGCCGCCAGACGGTCGTTGGCGTCGTAGTCGGCGTCGATCTTGCGCAGCGCTAGCCTGGTGCCGTCGTGCTGTTCGACGATCTGCACCGAGCCCGGCGCGTAATCGACCGTGATCGGCTCGCGACCGGTCAGCACGTCGAGGCGGTTCACGGCATCGTTGTGTTCGCGGACGTAGTCAAAGCTCTTGGTCGAGCCGGCGTGGTTGTTGAAGGCGATGCAGGGGCTGATGACGTCGATGAACGCCGCGCCCTTGTGCCGGATGGCGGCAGCGATCAGCGGCACCAGCTGGGTCTTGTCGCCGGAGAAGCTGCGCGCCACGAAGCTCGCGCCGAGTTGCAGCGCAATCGCCACCAGGTCGATGGCGTTGTCGGTGTTCATCACGCCTTTTTTGGACTTCGAACCGCGGTCGGCGGTGGCCGAAAATTGCCCCTTGGTCAGGCCGTAGACGCCGTTGTTCTCGACGATGTAGGTCATGTTGACGCCGCGCCGGATCGAATGGGCGAACTGGCCGAAGCCGATCGAGGCACTGTCGCCGTCGCCGGAGACGCCGAGATAGATCAGGTCGCGGTTGGCGAGGTTGGCGCCGGTCAGCACCGACGGCATGCGGCCGTGCACCGAATTGAAGCCGTGCGAATTGCCGAGGAAATAGTCCGGCGTCTTCGATGAGCAGCCGATGCCCGAAATCTTGGCGACGCGATGCGGCTCGATCGAGAGTTCGTAGCAGGCCTCGATGATCGAGGCCGTGATCGAG
>PNLC01000379.1 GCA_013822885.1 Bradyrhizobium sp. | reverse complement strand
CGCTCGGCATGGTGGCGTCGCTGACGACGCCGTTCCGCGCGCGCTATCCCGACGTGCTGTTTCGCATCCGCTCCTGCACGTCGGCCGAGGTACTGGGGCTGCTGGAAAATCTCGAGGTCGATGCGGGGCTGACCTATATCGAGAACGAGCCGATCGGGAAGGTTCGCACCATTCCGCTCTATGACGAAAGCTACCGGCTGCTGACGGCGCCCGACGCCATGTTCGGCGATCGCGAGCAGGTGACCTGGAAGGAAGTCGGCCAGGTGCCGCTGTGCCTGCTGACGCCGGACATGCAGAACCGGCGCATCATCGACCGCGCGCTGCGTTCGGTCGGCGCGGAAGCCACCCCGACGCTGACGTCGAACTCGTTGCTGGTGCTCTATACGCATGTCAAAACCGGGCGCTGGGCCAGCGTGATGCCGGCGAAGCTCGCCGAGACGCTTGGGCTCGCCGATGCCGTCCGCAGCATCCCGATCGTCGATCCCGTCGTCGACTATAGCGTTGGCCTCGTGATCACGCAGCGCGATCCGATGACGCCGCTGATCGCGGCGCTGGTGCAGGTCGCGCGCGAGGTGGCACCGAGCCTGGAATAGGCAGGAAGACGCATCAGGGATCAGGCGGCTTCGGACAGGTTCGCCTTTTCGCCCTGCTGACTGCGTGGCAGCGTGATGCGCACGACGGTGCCGCTTCCAAGCTTCGAGCGCAGCCGCATCGTGCCGCCGTGCAGGCTGGTCAGCGAGCGCGCGATCGCAAGGCCAAGTCCCGAACCCTGATAGGTCTTGGTGAGCTGGCTCTCGACCTGTTCGAACGGCTTGCCGAGCCGGCGCAGCGAATCCGGCGCGATGCCGATGCCGGTGTCGGCGATCATCAAAACGATGGAATCCGGCAGCACGTGGCTGCGCACGGTGACCCGGCCGTCGTCGGGGGTGAACTTCACCGCGTTCGACAGCAGGTTGACAAATATCTGCTTCACCGCGCGGCGGTCGGCGAGGACGGAAATGGTGCTTCCGATATCGGCATCCAGCGTCAGGTGCTTGTCCTCGGCGCGCCCGGACACCACCCGCAGCGACTCCGCCAGAAGCTTCGACAGGTCGAGCGGCTCCATGTCGAGCTTCATGCGGCCGGCCTCGATCTTCGACATGTCGAGGATATCGTTGATGACTTCGAGCAGGTATTTTCCCGATGTCAGGATGTCGTGGCAGTATTCCTGGTACTTGTCGGAGCCGAGCACGCCGAACATGCCGCTGCCCATGATCTCGGAGAAGCCGATGATGGCGTTCAGCGGCGTGCGCAGCTCGTGGCTCATATTCGCAAGGAACTTCGACTTGGCCTGGTTGGCTTCCTCGGCGCGATTCTTTTCCTGCGAATACTTTTCCGCCAGATCGGCCAGTTCGGCCTGCGAGCGCTTGAGGTCGAGCACGTTGGCGCGCAGGCGGCTGTCGTTCTCGATCAGCTTCTGCTCGTGCGCCTTGATCCGGGTGATGTCGGTGCCGACCGAGACGTAGCCGCCGTCCTTGGTGCGGCGCTCGCTGATGTGCAGCCAGCTGCCGTCGTCGAGTTGGGCTTCGAACGTGCGCGCCCCCGGCGTCTGCACGCCGGTCTCCTGCAGCCGGGTGCGGACCTCCGGCATGCTGCCGACTTCGATCACGGTCTCGTAGGACGTGCCGGGGGCCACCGCCGTATCCGGCAGCTTGTGCAGGCGCTGGAAGTGCGAGTTGCAGAGCACGAGGCGGTCTTCGGCGTCCCACAGCACGAACGCTTCCGGGATGGTTTCGATCGCATCCCGCAGCCGCAGGTCGGCCTCCACGGTCTTCTCGGCGAGGCTCTTCTGCTCGGTGACGTCGACGGCGATGCCGATAAGGTGCAGGCTGCCGTCGGCCATGGCCTGGCTGAGTTCGCAGCGCACGCGCAGCCAGATCCAGTGGCCGCCGGTGTGCTGCATGCGGAAGCTCTGGTCGATGTGGTCGATCTTGCCCTCGATCATCTGGTCGGCGATCGCGAACAGGTCGATGTCGTCGGATTTCACCAGCGCGTTGACCTCGCCGAAGGTGAGGAGGTCGTTGCGGGATTCGAGTCCGAGCAGGGTGAACATCGATTGCGACCAGAATATCCGGCCGCGCGACAGGTCCCAGTCCCACAATCCGCAGCGGCCGCGGTTGAGCGCGGTATCGATCCGGCCGCGCACCGCGTCGTTGATGAGGTCGCCCTCGCGGGCGCGGGTGGATTGCCAGTGGAAGGCGAAGCCGAGGATCAGCACGACGAAGCCGGTGGTTGCCGAGAGCGTCACCGACAGTGCGGCATCGGAGCCCCAGAACGGGTCGTTCTTTTCCTGGACGACGATGACCAGGCCCGGCAGCGACTTGATCAGCCGCGAAATCGCCATGCCGCCGTTGCCGTTCGGAAGCGTGATGTCGTTGACGACGCCCTGCTGTGCGGGCGCGGCCAGCAACTGCGCCATGCTGATGACGTCAAGCGTGTTCTCGCCGTCACCGACGCCGTTCGGGACGGGAAGGCGGCCGAGCACGCGGTAGTCGGCGCCGGTGATGATGACATGACGGCCCGGGGCGGCAGCCCAGTTCGGAATCATGTCGGGCAGCAGGCTCTGCAGCCGCTCGACATTGGCGGCGCGGTCCTGCCGCACGGAAGCGAGGCGATCGAGGCGTTCGGCCAGCAAGTCGGTGAGGGCGGAGACGTCGCGCTTCATCGCGGCGCGCTTCTGCCGGCTCTGGTCGATCACCTGGACGAACGCGCCGAGGCAGATAGTGATCAGGAAGGCAATGATTAGCGTGGGAACAGCGCGGCGAAGCGCCGGCTCAGCAGTGAGCAGCCGGTGGTATGCAGGTTTCGCGATCGACTGCGCCAATCCCTTGATCGAATCGGATTGGACGCAGGCGTTCGCCGCATGCGCACGCGTCATGCTTTAGACCCCCGCCGAAGGCTATTTGCACACAATGTCCGGAAGCACCCCATGTCTTCCGAATCATAGCGATTTGAATCCAGATTTTTGGGGCTGTCGAGAGTCAACGAATTGTTAACGCGAAATAAATCTTGTCCAACGCGAAATTGACACACCGAAAGCGAGTCCGAAACGGGAACGAACCGCGCGATCACTTGCGCTGCGGCTCGGCGTGACTGATGACACGCTTGATGGTCGGAAACGCGCGACGTAGCGCGCGCTCGATCTCGTCGACTTTCTCATGGACCTTGATGACGCTCATCGACGGCGCGGCGCGGCAATGGAAGTTGACGATTTCGCCGCCGTCGGTGTCGCGGACCCGCACGTTGTGGATGTCCTGGATCGCGCCGTCGCCGGCAGCGCGCGCAAGCGCGGCCTTGATGGTCTCGACGCGTTCGGGCGCAGCGTCGGTGCCATGCGGCAGTTCCGGCTCCAGCGGCTCGATATGGGTGTCGACCTCGACGTCCTCGCCGAAATCCTCGCGGATGCTCCGTTCCAGGTCGTGGGCGATGTCGTGCGCGGCGTTGAGTTCCATGTCGCCGTCGACTTCGAGGTCGATGCTGACCGTCAGCTTGCCGCCGAGGTCGTGCACGGTGACGTGGTGGACGGCGAGGCCGGAATTGCGGGCGATCACCATGATGCGCTCGCGCACGCTCTCATTGTCGCGCGCGACCGGCACGGCGGTAAACGTCAGGTCGGCGTCGCCGAGCGCCTCGGTGACGGCTTGCTGCGCCGTCTTCTTGATCGCCTCGACGCGGTCGATCGGGAAGGTGCGCGGCACCTTTGCGATGGCGTCGATGAAATAGGTCGGTCCGACCATGCGAACGCGCAGGCGCTCGACGTCGACCACACCGGGTACATTGCGGATGGCGACCACGGCCTTCTCCGAGACGCCGTCCGGCGCGCGATCGAGCAGCGTCTCGATGGTGGAGCGCCCGAGCCTCAGGCCGAGGATCGATATCATCACGGCAACCGCGATGGCCGCGACCGAGTCGCCCCAGGCATAGCCGAGGCCGGTCAGCACCAGCCCGATGATGACGGCGGTGGAGCCGAGCACGTCGGAGGCGAAGTGCAGCGCGTCGGCCGCCAGCGCCTGGCTTCGTGTGGCGCGCGCCGTGCGATGCAGCGCCCGCGCGCGCCAGAAATTGACCGCGATATCGATCGCCAGCACCACGAAGGCAATCGCCGACAGCGTCGGCGGCGGAGCGCCCTCGCGCAGGCGGCTCCAGGATTCGACCAGGATGCCGCCGGCGAGCACGTAGAGCAACGCGATGACAAACAGTGCCGACAGGCTCTCGAACTTGCCGTGGCCGTAATGGTGTTCGTCGTCGGCGGGCAGATCCGACACCCGCACCACCAGCCATGTGATGATGGTTGCGATCACGTCGACCGAGGAGTGCAGGGCTTCCGAGATCAGCGCGAGCGAGCCGATCGCGATGCCGACCGCGAACTTGGCCGCGGCCATGCTGGCGCTGGCGAAGATCGAGATCGCGGCGACGTTGGTCTTGATGGAAGTGGGGCTCGTCATGGGCGGCGGTTTAGCAGGGCATCGGGCAAGATCAAAGCTGAGCGGCGGAGGCGCAACCGCCACTCACTTGCAAGAGGGCTTGTTGCGAATTGTTCTGAATTTAAAAGGGGCGTAGCTATCGTTGAGACGACGCATCATTGCGAACGAAGCAATCCGTTCGCCACACAATGGATTGTCATACCCGCGCAGGCGGGTATCCAGTACGCCGCGCACTCTCGTTTCAATCATGGCTGGCTCTGGAATACTGGGTCCCCCGCCTTCGCGGAGGACGACAAGTGAATACACCTCCGCGTTCTCGCGACACGTTCGCCCGAGCTTTGCAAAATCATC
>PNLC01000378.1 GCA_013822885.1 Bradyrhizobium sp. | reverse complement strand
GGTCGCGCCCGTGATCACGGCCGATCGAGACGCGCTGCGGCGCGACTTTCCGCTGAAACCGTTCGCGATCCGCCACAAGCTGGCCGGCCATCCGCTGCTGATGCTGCCGCGCATTGCGCAACTGGCATCCGAACTGCCGCGCGATCTGATCGAATACAATTCCGGCAAGGTCGCGATCAGCCAGGATCCGGACGCGATTCCTTCCCTGGATCTCGATCCGGTCGAGGTTGTGAAAAGCATCGAAACCGCCGGCGCCTGGATGGTGCTCAAACGCGTCGAGAACTCGCCGGAATACCGGGCGCTGTTGGAGGACACGCTACTGTCGGTCGCCCGTGCACGCGGCTTCAACAGCGTGGCCGACGCCGGCTTCGAGCAGGTCGAGGGATTTCTGTTCGTGTCCTCTCCGAACTCGACAACGCCGTTCCATCTCGACAGCGAAGACAATTTCTTCGTGCACATCCATGGCGAGAAGTTCTTCACGATCTTCGACAATGCCGACCGCTCGATCGTTTCCGACGACGAGATCGAGCGCTCGATGACCAAGCATCGCAACCTGAAATACGACGAGAGCTTGGCGCCCCGCGGCCAGGAATTCCATCTGTTCGCGGGCGACGGCTGCTACGTGCCGTACCAGTGGCCGCACTGGGTGCGCACGGCAGGCTCGTTCTCGATCTCGATGGCGATCACCTGGAAGACCCGCGAAGTGCGGCGGCTGAACGACCTGCACTTCTTCAATTCGATGTTGCGCGGAATCGGCCTGCCGCAGCAGCCGCCTGGCAGGCAGCCGGTGCTCGACGCGTTCAAGCTTGCGTTCTATCGCACCGTCACGACCGCCATCAAGCCGCTACGCGCCTCCATGGCGATGCGCCGCGTGCTGCGGCGGATGGCGCTGGGAAAACGCGCCAACTACTACCTCGAGGGCGCTTGAGGTCAGCCGGCGCTGCGCCTCACTGCAACGGCGAGTGCGGCGCGGGCAGCATGATGGTCGAGTGCATTTCCTCGAGGAAGCCCGGGCCTTTGCCGAGGAATGCCTGCCAGGCAGGATCCTTCATGGCATTGCCGCGCGCTTCGGCGCGCGCGTTCAGGCTGGGATAGGCCCAGATGTGGCAGGCCTCGTTCGGCTGCCCGGCTTCGGTCGTCCAGAGGCCCACGATCTTTGAATATTTCTCGCGCTCCGGCAGCACCGCGGTGAACGCATCGAGCCACTGCTTGAGGCCACCGGCGGCCTTGCCGCGATAGTTGCGGAGTTCGTAGACATTGCCCGTCGAGGCCGGCGCAATCGGCGGCCGCACCGCGTTCATCAGGCGGACGTCCTGGCGAACCAGCAAGGGTCGGATCAGCGGAACGTACTCGCCGGTCCAGCGCGGATTCTTGGCGAGTTCGGCGCGCAGGCGCGCGCGCTCGTCGAAGCTGCTGTAGCTCCACATGTGCAGGACCTGGTTGAGAGGCCCGATCTCGGTCAGCCAGTAGCCCTCAAGCTTGCCGAAGTCGTCCTTACGGATGTCGCGCGATATCGTGCTCGCAGCTTTCACCATGTCGCCAAGCGTGCCGGGCTTTACGGTGTAGGTTCGCAGTTCGTAGATCATGACGTCTCCCCAAGGTTTCTTGTTGCTGGTTCCGTAGCCCTATCAGGCGCTGGCACGACTGAAAACGCCGGCAATCGCGACGGTGACTACTCCGCCGCCTGCGCGTTGATCTCGCCGGACACCTGACGGATCGCACGCGCCAGTTGCTCGGCCGGCTGCGCGCCGGACACCGCGTATTTCTGAGCGAACACGAAAGTCGGCACGCCGGAGATGCCCTTTTCAGAGGCCTCCTGCGCCTGCCCCGAGATCAGCGCGACGTCCTCATCGGTGGCAAGGCGCTCGCGCACATCCTCAGCATCAAGGCCGACATCGGCTGCGGCCTGCACCAGCACGTTCACGTCGGTCAGGTCGCCCCCGTCGCGGAAGTACAATTCCATCAGCCGCTGCTTCATCTCGGCCGACTTGCCCGCAGCCTCGGCCCAGTGGATCAGCCGGTGGCAATCGGTCGTGTTAGGCTGGCGCTTCACCAACTCGGGCCGGTACGTAAGTCCCTCCTCATCAGCGGCAGCGACGACGCGGCCAGCGATACCCTTGTACGCCTCGACCGAGCCGAACTTGGCGGTGAGATATTCGTCCCGGCTGATGCCCTCGCGCGGCACCCAGGAATTGAGGAAGAACGGCCGCCAGCGCACTTCGACGGGAACATCAGGCACAAGCGCCAGGGCGTTCTCGATCCTGCGTTTGCCGATATAACACCACGGGCAAACCACGTCGGAGACGATGTCTATTTTCAACGGCTTCAGGGTGCTCATCGGCATCTCCCAGGGAATTGGCTGGCGCCCAAAATAGGCCGAATGGGCCATCGCACAAGGGCGCTGCCTGCATGTCTCGCATCACCCTGCGTATCAATTGGCGGCGCGGAGGGCGGCGATGACCGCCATTTCAGGCCGGAAGGCCCCTGTTTGGCGTCATCAAGCTGCCTGGCGGGCCTTGGTGATGGAATGCTGCAGGGCAGCGTTAGCGCTGACGTCTCAGGGCGCCAGATACTGCAGCAGCCGCGGGTCGTTGCGAACCTCGTGCGCCGATCCGGTGAGCGCGACCCTTCCGCGATCAAGCACAAAGGCCCGGTCCGCGACGCGCAGCGCCAGATCGAGATGCTGCTCCACGATCACGACGGCGATGTCTTTTGCCAACAGGATCAGACGTTCGGTGATTTCCTCGATCACGCCGATCCAGACGCCTTCGGTTGGCTCATCCAGCAGCAGCACCCGCGGGTTCGACAACAAGGCGCGGCCGATCGCCAGCATCTTGCGTTCGCCGCCGGACAGCGTGCCGGCGACCTGATCCATCCGCTGGCCGAGTTTCGGGAAAATCTCCAGCACGCGGTTGATGGCTTGGCTGTCACGGTTCGTGAGCGCGCCGACGGCAAGATTGTCGCGCACCGAAAGCCTGCCGAACACAGCGTGTTCCTGCGGCACGTATCCGAGGCCGAGGCGAATGCGCCGCTCGGTCGGCAACTGCCCCACGCTGCGCGCATCGAGGCTGACGGAGCCGCCGAGCAGCGGCAGTTCGCCGACGATGGCCTTCATCAGCGTCGTCTTGCCGGCGCCGTTGCGGCCAAGGATCGCGACGCCGCCGCGCCAGGGAACGCCCAGCGTGACGCCGAACAGCACCTGGCTGCGGCCGTAGCCCGCGTCGACGCTCTGGATATCGAGAAACTTGTCCTGGTCAGGCACGGCGCAGATACACCTCCTGAACGCGGGCGCTCGACTGAATATGCTGGACCGTGCCGCAATCCAGTACGGCTCCCTGGTCGAGCACCGTCAACCGGTCGCAAATATCGCGAATGAAATCGAGATCATGCTCGACGATGACCAGAGAGCAGCGCTTCTTGATCGGCTGCAATAACTCACCGGTCACCCGCCGTTCCTCGAGGCTCATGCCGCCGGTGGGCTCGTCCAGCAGCAGGAGCTTTGGCTCGGGCGCCAGCGCCATCGCGATTTCAAGCCATTGCTGCTGGCCGTGCGAAAGCGCCGAGGCCGGATCCATTGCGCGGTCCACCAGACGGAATTGCTCGAGCATGGCCATGACGCGGTCATGCAGGATTCCGCGGGTGCGCGAAAAAACCAGACGGGGAAGCGAGGTCTGCGCCTGCAGCGCCAGCAGGATGTTGTCGTACAGCGTCAACGCCGGCAGCACGCTGGTGATCTGGAACTTGAGGCTCATGCCGGCGCGCGCCCGATCGGCCGGAGAGGCTCGCGAGATGTCGTGGCCGCCGAACGTCACCGTGCCCGATGTCGGGATCTCCGCACCGGCGACGCATTTCATCAGCGTGCTCTTGCCCGAGCCGTTGGGCCCGATCAGGCCATGAAACTCGTTCTCGGCAACCGTCAGGTCGGCACCGTTCAGGGCGGTGAGCTTGCCGAAGATCTTGACCAGGCCTCGCGCTTCAAGAAGAGCCATCATCGCCCTTCCCCGGCGGCCGGCCGAAATTGCCGACGCGCTCGCGCTCGCTGAGGATCAGGCTGACCAGCCCGGCCGGACGAAACAGGATAACCAGCAGCAGCAGCACGCCGAGGATGATCGGCCAGATGTCCTGGTAGCTATTCGACAGCCAGAAACTGACCGCCTCGATCGCGATCGTGCCGATGACAGCTCCAATCAACGTGCCGGAACCGCCGAACAGGACGTAGAGCACGACCTGTGTCGACATCACCACGCCCAGAATGTTGGGCCAGACGAAACCTTCATGAAATGCGTAGAGGCTACCCGCAAGGCCCGCGATGGCGCCGGCGAACGAAAAGATGATCGCCTTGAGGCGTTGCACCTGGTAACCGAAGAAGGCAATTCGCTGCTCGTTCTCGCGCAGGCCTGCCAACGCGAGCCCGAACTGCGACCGCACCAGAAAGCGGCACAGGAGATAGACAAGCACGAGAATGCCGAGCGCCAGGTAGTAATAGACCGGCCCCTCCGTGATATCGTAGCTGCCGAGCGACATCGGCGGGATCGATGGAATGCCGTTCTGGCCTCCGAGATAGTACCAGCCCCGCGCCACGCGATCCGCGGCGTACGAGCCGGTGAGCGTGCCCAGCGAAACAAAGATCACGCTGGCCGGATGGCGGCCGAGCAGAAGAAAGCCGCCGAGCAGCAGCGCGAACGCCAGCCCGATCAGTATTCCGGCCGGCAGCACCAGCAGGATCGAGGTGATGCCGAGATCGCGGGCGATCAGGGCGACGCCATATCCGGCGGTGCCGAAGAACACGGCCTGCCCAAAGCTCATGATGCCGGCGTATCCCCA
>PNLC01000377.1 GCA_013822885.1 Bradyrhizobium sp. | reverse complement strand
GGATTCTTGCCCAGCCTCGTCGTGCAACTCCCTGGCAAATTCGAGATCGCTGCGGCTGGTCGGCCCGTCGAAGGAGATATCGCCGCTGTTGATGACGAGATCCGGCCGCGTCGCGTCGATATATTCGCTGACGCGGTGAAAATTATCGGTCAGTTTTTGCAGGCGGCGCGCGAGATGGGTGTCGGAAATTTGCGTCAGGCGAAATTCGGTCATGCACTATTCCTTACTGGTCCGATCATAATAGTTCGGACCTAAAGTCGGAACGATGACGAAAGCGCCTCAGCCCAGCGTCCTTCGCCAGAATGCCAGCATGTCTGTTTTAAACAACTCGGCCTCGCCGTCGCGGCTGCCGATCCTGGCGCCCTTGCGGCCGTAACCGGCTTTCAGCGCGTAGATCATCAGGTCGCGATCGACGAGCTTGCTGTCCCCGACACCGGTCAGCGGATGGATGAAGGCGCCGTCATTGCCGATATAGATCGTCGGCGCGGCCGGGGACACTGAGGCGTCCGCTACGTTCTCGATCCGGGTGCCGCGGTCAAAACTGTGGTGCGCGCCGCCGATCAGCCGCATCGTCACCTTGCCGCCGGAAAGGCGGATGGCCTGGCAATGGCCCTGCACCTGCATCGGCGAGCACCATTCATCCGCATCGCCCATGAGGATGCGGATTTCGGTTTCATCGACGGAGGGATCGAGGAACTGGTGACCGCTCCAGGGATAGGCGGCGAGCACGCTGCGAAAGCCCGCGCCGTCGCCGACGACCGCATCGGCAAAGCGGCGTGTTGCCGCGGTCAGCACGGCGGAGCCGCCGCGGCTGTGGCCCTGCGCGCCGATCCTGGAGGTATCGATATCGGGGTGCGCTGACAGCACCTTCCACGCCGCCAGCACGTCATAGGCGCTGGCGGCAAACGAGAACTGGGTCTGGTTGGCGACGGTGGAGGTCACATCGCGCGCGCCAAAACGGTCGAGCACGAAGGCCGCAAAGCCGTCGTCGACCACCGCTTCGGCGTGCGCAAGGTGTGAGGGGGCAACGCCAAGGCTGCCCGGCACAACCATGACCAGCGGAAATTTTCGGCCGGTCTTGCGATGATCAGCCGGCGGCAGGAACAGCTTGCCATCGATCGTCAATTTGGGCAGTTCGGAGGCACGGCTGATGACGTGAAAGTAGTTCAGCGGATTTGCCGTGGGGATTTCGAAATTCTGTCCCCTGGCGCCGTTCGTGAAAACGATGTCCTGATCGCAAAATCGCAAGTTCCTGTCCTCCCGGGGGCTCTTCTGACAGCCGTCAAGGACACAGTAGAGTCAGGTTTTCCCGCCAACGCAAATAAGGCGCGGCGATTTCACGGACCAAGGCAGTCATTTCGACCTGGGTGCGGGCGGCGATGGTCGGCGCCATTTTCGGCATCCGGATTTCGAACTCGACCGCGGGCGATGGCTGATTGAGGCCGAGATAGGCCAGCGCTGCGTTGCGCATGTCCGAGATTGCGAAGGCGAACAGGGCGAGCGCCGCGGAAACGGCGAGGCCATGTCTCATCACGTCGCTTCGGCTGCGATAGCCGCTGCGGAAGTACACCGAGAGCAGCATTGCAACCGCCAGCGCCGCGGCGATCCCGGCCAGCGCCGACATGATGATGCCGAGGCCGCCGTCCGGGCTGTCGCCGAACAGGCCGGTCCCGTCCGCGAATGCCCCGAGGAAGGAGGACGCGGAACCGCTGGGCGCCTCGGCTGCGCGGGCAGCGCCGGGCAGAATCGGGGAGGTGATGTTCATCGCCTGCTCGCGGGTTGCTTCAGGACCGGTTCGGACCAGAACCATCTGTTTTCTCGATAGTTGGTCATCCGGGCTCGCGTTGCGGTTCAAGCAGCACCGGCGGCGGATTTGTCAGGCGGCTGGCCCACCGCTATGAACTTGAGGTCTTACATTGGGTTGGGGGAAATTCTCATGTCGCTTCAAATGGTTTTGCTGCCGGTCTTCGTTCAGGTCGGGCTTACCTTCTTCCTGCTGCTGTGGATGGCAACCGCCCGTACCAGCGCGGTGAAGGGCCGGGAAACCAGCCTCAAGGATATCGCGGCGGGACAGCCGAAATATCCGGCCCGCACCGCCCAGGTCGGCAATTGCTTCGCCAACCAGTTCGAAGTACCGGTCCTGTTCTACTTCCTGATCGCGCTGGCGCTGCCGCTGCGCCGTGCCGATCTCTTCATCGTGCTGATGTCCTGGGTGTTTGTGGTCACGCGCTTCGCCCATGCCGGCATTTTCGTCACTTCCAACAACATCCAGCAGCGCAGCATGGCCTGGTTCGCCGGCGCGCTGGTGCTGCTGGCGATGTGGATCTACTTCGCAGTGAAGCTGCTGCTGCTCATCTAGAAAGCCATCATGACCCCCGCCGCCCGGCTGTCCGCAGCCATCGAACTGATCGAGACCATCGACGCGCAGCGCGTTCCCGCGGCGAAGGCCCTCAAGGAGTGGGGTACCGCGCATCGCTATGCCGGATCGGGCGACCGGGCGGCGATTGCCGGCCTGATCTGGGACGTGCTGCGGCGGCGGGCATCGAGCGCGTGGCTCATGGACGCGGACACGGCGCGCGCACGTGTGCTCGGCATGCTCAGGCTTGAGCGGGGTATGACCACCGAGGCGATCGCGGCCCTGTGCGACGGCGGACGTTTTGCGCCGGAACCGCTCAGCGAGGCCGAGCGAGCCGCGCTCACCTCGCGGACGCTCGATGCCGCGCCGCCGCACATTGCCGGCGATTATCCGGAATGGCTGGATGCAGCCTTGGCGGCCGTGTTCGGCGATGATCGCGTCGCCGAAGCTACCGCGATGGCCAGCCGGGCGCCGCTCGACCTCCGCGTCAATACGCTGAAGGCGAAGCGCGAGAAAGTTCTGGCCTCGCTCGCGCACCTCGGCGCCTCGCCGACGCCGTGGTCGCCGATCGGCCTGCGCATCGAGCTCGGCGCCGATGCGCGCAATCCCGGCGTCCATGCCGAGGAGGATTTCATCAAGGGGGCGGTCGAAGTGCAGGATGAAGGCTCGCAGCTCGCGGCGCTGCTGTCGGCCGCAAAGCCCGGCGAGCAGGTGATCGATCTCTGCGCGGGCGCCGGCGGCAAGACGCTGGCGCTGGCTGCCATGATGCAGGGCAAGGGACGATTGATCGCGACCGATCACGACAAGCGCCAGCTCGCGCCGATCTACGAACGGCTGTCGCGCGCCGGTGTCCACAACGCCGACGTCCGTCCGCCCAAGGGCGACGCCGATCCGCTCGCCGATATCAAGGCGTCCGCCGATCTGGTGCTGATCGACGCGCCCTGCACCGGCACCGGCACCTGGCGGCGCAACCCGGATGCCAAATGGCGGATGCGTCCCGGTGCGCTGGAAGTGCGATTGAAGGACCAGGCCGAAGTGCTTGATCGCGCGAGCGGCCTGGTCAAACCGGGCGGCCGGATCGTCTACGTGACATGCTCGGTCCTCCCGGCGGAGAACAACGAGCAGGTCCGCGCCTTCGTGGCTCGCCACCCGGAATTCTCGGTGGTGCCGCCGCACGAGATTGCAAGCGTGCTGTGGGACAAGACGGAAGATTTTGAGAACGCCGCGCTGCAGTCCGCCGAAGGCTGGCTGATGACGCCACGTCGTACGGGTACGGACGGTTTTTTCGTCTCGGTGCTGAAGAAGGCGTGACGTTCTTTCCCCTTCATTGCGAGCGCAGCGAAGCAATCCATCTCGCGGCATAACGGATGGATGGATTGCTTCGCTGCGCTCGCAAAGACGAGGGCTGAGACCTTCAATCCACGATGAACAGCGTCGCGCCAGTCTTGGTCGAGGACCTATGCGCGGCGTCGCCGAAATCCGACACCTGGTAGCTCATGCCGGGCTTGAGCTTGAACGTCCGCCCATCGCGTAACTCGGTATCCAGTTCGCCCTGCAGCACGTAGAGTACATGGCCGCGGTCGCACCAGTGATCGGCGAGATAGCCCGGTGAATACTCGACCATCCGCACGCGCAGATCGCCGATATCAAGCGTGCGCCATAGCGCTTCACCGGTAACGCCCGGATGCGTCGTCGCGGCGACCTGACTCCAGTCCGTAACGGTGAAGGGCAATGTTGGAATTTTCATGCGGAAATGTCCTACTGTGAGTGGTCTTTCCGGGGCGATGCAACGCATCGTTCGCGCTCTGCGAGCCCCAGAAACAAAACTTCACTTGGTTGCACACAAATTAGGTCAATATTACTTACCTAATAGCGCTTGTCCATGCCCTAGAAAGAATGTGGGTCAGCCGTTTCTCGCGGTTGCGAGGGCACGCCCCGTCGCGTAATTCCTGTCCATGACAGCAGCACAGAAAGCCCGCGAGTCGACGCCATCCATGGCCTCGGCGCATGACAAGATTCTGATCGTCGATTTCGGCAGTCAGGTGACGCAACTGATCGCGCGCCGGGTGCGCGAGGAGGGCGTCTATTCCGAAATCGTGCCGTTCCAGAAGGCGGAGCAAGCCTTCAAGGAAATGAAGCCGAAAGCGGTGATCCTCTCCGGCGGTCCTGAATCGGTGCACGAGGAAGGCTCACCCCGCGCCCCGCAACTGATCTTCGATTCCGGCGTTCCCGTGCTCGGCATCTGCTACGGCCAGATGACCATGGCGGCCCAGCTCGGCGGCGAGGTCGAGGGCGGCCATCATCGCGAATTCGGCCGCGCCGACGTCGAGGTCAAGGCGTCGAGCAACCTGTTCGAGTCCACCTGGTCGATGGGTGAAAAGCATCCGGTCTGGATGAGCCACGGCGACCGCATTACAAAAATGCCGCCGGGCTTCAGCGTGGCCGGCGTCTCGCCGAACGCGCCGTTCGCGGTGATCCAGGACGAGAAGCGCAAGTACT